>WLOR01000118.1 GCA_009699165.1 Actinomycetota bacterium
AATCCTGTGCAGTTACGACAGGTAAAGAGGCGTGGGATAGCTAGTTTGGATGTTGAGCCTTAATCCCTTAACCTAGGCTCCTTACTCCAGCGGGAGTGGTGAAATGGCAGACACGCAGGTCTTAGGAACCTGTGTCTTCGGACGTGAGGGTTCAAGTCCCTTCTCCCGCACACATCAGAGAAAAAGATTCGTAAGGTCGACATTATGGCAAAGCAGTCACCAGCCAAGATAAAGAAGTTGGCTGCAGAGGCAAAACGCGCAGGGGCTGCACATAGAGCCGAGAAAAAAGCCAATAGAGAATCTGCAGTAACAAATAACAGTGAAGTGCTAGATGCCTATGCCGCCGTGGATGGGCCTTGGCGTGAACTTGGTTTAGCTGCTCCTGCAAGACGAGCATTAATCGATGATGGATTATTTCAACTCAGCGATCTTCGGAAAGTTTCACTTGCTGCGATTAAAGAACTTCACGGCATGGGACCAAATGCAGTCAGGGTATTGGTTGCAGAGATGAAGAAGGCTGATTTATCTTTTAGAAAGTAAATCCTTAAATCAGTGCACACGCTTGTCTTAGCAGCAACCACTTCCTGAGTCAGAGCAACAAGAACCTTCTGCCTTAACTTCTGTCTTTGCTTCGCTCCCTGAACAGCACTGCCCACCATCTGCAGAACATGCACATGCGTTTTCAATTAGCTCAATCTTGGTTTCAGTCATCTTTGTCTCCTGATGAGTCGCACAGAGGCGAGCTTTCATTGGATTGAGAGTACCCCCGAAAGTTCAGGCACACTCTTAGAAAGTTAGATTTGAGATGGGCTTCACAACTTAGTGAGTGCCAGCGGCTGCAAAACCTAACTTAATGTCGCTCTTAATGTCTTCGATATTTTCTAGACCGATGCTCACGCGCACCATTCCTGGAGTTATTCCCGCTTTGATCTGCTCTTCTGGGCTTAACTGTGAATGAGTCGTAGATGCAGGGTGAATGACTAACGATCTGACATCGCCGATATTTGCAACGTGACTAAATAGTTTTAACCCCTCTACAAACTTGCGTCCTGCTGGTGCCCCGCCTTTTAGTTCGAAGGTAAAGACTGCGCCAGCACCCTTTGGTGCATACTTTTTTGCGACTGCATTCCATGGTGATGATGGCAAACCTGCATAACTAACGTGTGCGACCTCTGGCTGTTTTTCTAACCACTCTGCCAACTCTTGAGCATTTTGAAGATGTCGATCCATACGTAAATTGAGGGTTTCTAAACCATGGGCTAGTAGCCATGCATTAAATGGTGAGACCGATGCGCCAAGATCTCTCAGTAGTTGCAATCTAGCTTTGAAAATAAACGCCAGGTTTGCGCCAAAACTTCCCTCCACGCCAAGAGTTTGAGCGTAGACAAGATTGTTATAACTTGCATCAGGTTTATTAAAGCCAGGGAACTTCTCTGGGTTCTTGGCGAAATCAAAGTTGCCAGAGTCGACTATCGCGCCGACCATTGCATTTCCATGTCCAGATAAAAACTTAGTTGCCGAGTGCGTAACAATATCTGCGCCATATTCAAAGGGCTTGGTCACGTACGGCGTTGCAATCGTGTTATCAACCATCCATGGAACGCCTGCTTCGTGAGCAACATTAGCTATCGCTTCGATATCCAAAACTGCGCCTAAGGGGTTTGATATTCCCTCACCAAAAAACGCCTTTGTATTGGGGCGAACTGCTTTTCGCCATGCAACCATATTTCCAGTGTCATTAACAAATGTGACTTCAATGCCATATTTAGGAAGGGTGTAGTTGAAAAGGTTAAAAGTTCCACCATAAACATTTGAGCTCGATACGACGTGGTCACCTGCTTCTGCAACGTTCATAATCGCAAGTGCAGTCGCGGCCATTCCCGATGAAACTAAGAGCGATGCGACTCCACCTTCGAGGGCAGCGATTCGTTGTTCGACTGCATCCTGGGTTGGATTATTAATTCGGGTATAGACATTTCCCGCCTCGGCAATCCCAAATAAGTTTGCTGCGTGCTGTGTATCTCGGAACTGATAGGCCGTAGTCTGGTAAATCGGCAGAGAGCGCGATCCGGTAGTTGGATCTGGAGTCTGGCCAGCATGGATTTGTAAGGTTTCAAATGCCCAATTATTTGTCTCACTCATGTGCGCCACTCTTGCGCAATCGGCTTGTGATTACAAGAGGTCGGGAGTTAATTAATTATTGAATATGCGATTAGTGCTAAACCAATAACGATAGCTAGTGTTTTGCCCGCGCGCATTTGCAAGAATCGCATTGCACTCGAGCGCCAAGTAGAGGCCAGAAGCAAGACCCCGGGAATAATTATTATCAGGCTGTGAAGAAGCACTCCATTATGACCGGTTTGGTAGCGCAGATTTATTAAGCCTACAGCGATAAGAAGATACCCACCCATGCGGTAGTTGTTAATGAGATTACTAACGCTCAGGTCTTTTTGTTGGTTGCTCATGTTTTCCATCCTATGTAAGAGTAAGGGAGTGCTGGTTTCCCAACACCCCCTTACCGATTAGATATTTAACTTATTAAAGGAAAGCGATTAGTGATCTTCCTTCATGCCCTCTGCGGCAGACTTCATACGTGCGATCTTTAGAATTGTAAGACCGAAAACGCACTTCGCCAAGATATCGGCGATGGTGTAACCAACTTGCACGCCGACGAACTGCCCAGCAGATGCCATTCCATCACCCATACCGAGGATGTAAGAAACTGGATAGACACCCCATGTAGCAATCAACAAAAGACGCAAGCGACCAACAGTCTCTGCAACTCCAGCTGGTTGATTATCAAGTGACTTACCAAGCTCTACAAAGAGTACGTAGAGAATGTAAAGGAATGGAATCGTTGATAGAACACCGTAGAGAATTTGTGTGTTCTGGTCAGATGAAATCTCTCCTGGGTAACCAAGGGCGATCATCGCAGCTGATGCTGGAACAAGGCGCATGATTAGTGAGCGAGATGTAGCTTTTGCAAGTGCTAGAACTGCAACAACTTCAACTAGAAGTAGTGGAACAGTAAGCAGCCAATCTACATAACGGTATGCCTCATTAAACGAATCTTGAGCACCAGAGATATTTACAGACATATCAGTAGATGATTCATTGAATGAGTTGAAGATACGCATGTAGTGATAACCAGCGATGAATGTAACCATCGATGACATGACGAGAGCATTGCGATACTTAGCTAGAACACGCTGTTGTGAAACAAGTGTGTACACCGTGCATGCAAGCATTGAGACAAGGCCAAAGGAAAATACGTTATAAACGAGATTCCATTGGTTGCTATCGAGTTTAAGCATTGATAGAGGCCTCCGTAAGGTGTTAGTTCCTGAATCTCATGTGAGAGTCAGTGCCTATGAGCCATTGAGGACCTCGAGGAGCCCCATTGACCTTCGGTACCCAAATTGTGAATCAACTGAGAACAGTTCGCATCTTGAAACACTGGGTCCAGGACCGATTTTTCGGCAGCCACCTATCTAATGATGCGAAATCCCCCGGTGAATAGGGGTACCTACTGCCCGTCCCAGCTCTGCATCTCGGCGGTAAATGGGTCTAACCCCATTGGTCCGATTTTTAGCGCGTAAGAATGGAACCTCTTCATGTTAAAGGCTGC
>WLOR01000119.1 GCA_009699165.1 Actinomycetota bacterium
GCGCGGGTTGCTACATCTTTTCCTGAGGCAAATACAGGTAAGCCTGAGTCCCAGCCCTGAGGAAGTTTCTCTTCGCGCAATCGTGACAAAAGCTCCGCAGTTTCAGGATGAGCCGAACTCCATTGTTCAAACTTTTCATCCCATTTTCTGCGAACCTGCGCTCCACGAGTTTTCACTTCACGAACATGGTTTAAGACTTCAAGTGGCATCGCAAAGTTTTCTTGCGGGTTAAGACCGAGAAGAGTTTTAGTCGCCGCTATCTCCTCGTTGCCTAGAGCCGAACCATGCGATTTTCCAGTTCCACGTAACGTTGGCGCAGGCCATGCAATAACTGTCTTGAGGCGAATGAGCGAAGGCTTTTTCGTCTCTTCTTTTGCAGCTATCATCGCCGCATCCAAAGCCTCGATATCAACATTTCCATCGCTAGCGGCCGCCACATCTATTACGTGCCACCCATATGCCAGATAGCGCATAGAGACATCTTCAGTAAAGGCGTTGTGTGTATCGCCCTCGATGGATATTCGATTGTCATCATAAATTACATTGAGATTGCCCAGCTCTTGTGTGCCAGCAAGGGAGGAAGCCTCAGCACTCACGCCCTCTTGCAAATCTCCATCTGAACAAATGACCCAGATTCTGTGATCAAAAATTGATTCGTTAGCAGCAGTTAGCGGGTCCAGTAAACCTCTTTCATATCGCGCTGCCATTGCCATTCCAACGGCCGTTGCAACACCTTGCCCAAGTGGGCCAGTGGTCATTTCAACTCCAGCGGTATGGCCAAACTCAGGATGACCTGGTGTCAATGATCCCCAGGTTCGGAAACTTTTGAGATCTTCCATCTCTAATCCATAGCCACTATAGAAAAGTTGCGTGTATAAAGTTAATGACGAATGACCACAGGAGAGAATGAATCGATCACGACCAATCCATGTTGGATCCGATGGATCATGCACAAGGTGGCGTTGAAACAAAACGTAGGCAACTGGAGCTAATGACATCGCCGTTCCGGGGTGGCCATTGCCGACCTTTTGCACCGAGTCTGCGGCTAGGGCGCGTGCATATGCAATTGCGCGATCATCGAGTTCGGTCCATCCTGTAACTGGGCTCATCTTTCTTGTTCCATTTCTTGTCGTTGAACTGATAGCCAAATGCTCCATGCGCTTATCCATACTAAAGTTGAGCCAGCCAAGTGTGTGGCAACCAGTAATTCAGGAACACCTTGAATATATTGAATGAGGCCAATTGCTCCTTGAGACAGACTCAAAAGGGCGAATATCGCTAAACGTTTTTTCGTTAACTCGGATGTCTCCTTCGAGACAAAGAAAGCCACAGTCAGTAAAAGAAGTACAACGACGGCAACACCATGCATCAGTGCCGCACTCTGGATGCGTATGTGCAAGCGTGGAGCATTGATATCTCCAGCATGCGGGCCCGCACCAGTGACGATGGTTCCAAGAATGACGACCAGTGCAGAAACAAGCACATGAACTCGTGAAAAAACATCTGTTGTACGGGGTGAAATCTTTTTGCGTGCCGGCTTAACTCTTCTGGAATACAGAGATGCTGCAGCAGCAATAAGAATTGTTGAAAGTAAGAAGTGACTTGCGACAGAGATTGGATTCAGGTGAGTAAGTACAGTGATTCCACCTAAAACTCCTTGGCCAAATATTCCAAGAAACTGTCCCGCTGCAAGAAATCTCAAATCTGCGCGCCTCGCGCGAAATACTGCAACTAAAGTAACGAGTGCAGCAAGTACGAGGACAAAGGTTAATAGACGGTTTGAGAACTCGATCCACGAGTGCAAGTGACCTTCGGCTTGTCCCTTCACTGGAACGTATGATCCCGGGGTGCACTCTGGCCACGTCGGGCAGCCAAGGCCAGATCCCGTAAGGCGAACGCCGCCTCCAGTCACAACGATGGCGGCCTGAAGAAAGAGCAAGACTGCAGTTGCGGGGGAGAGAATCCGTGCGGCCAAGCCAGATGTTCTACTCATGGCCTAACCCTATTGCCCTGCATGTTGCCCAGCGTGGCTTGAGCCTTGGAGTGGTCATTAGTGTCGAATTACGACACAATACTGTTGTGAAATTAACCTCTCCAATGACCCTCTCGAAGGTTGATGATCCCCGCACCCGCGACTTGGTAGCCCGCTCGATTTTGGAGAATGGCCCATCGAGTGCAGCCACTCTCGCAGCGCGATTGGGCTTAACTCCAGCTGGAATTCGCCGTCACTTGGACCTCTTGGTCTCTGAAGGCGTGCTTGAAGCGCGTGAGCCTCGAGCCTCATTGGTTCGAGGGCGAGGAAGACCGTCAAAAGTATTTTTAATGTCAGATACTGGTCGTGAAAAATTCGAGCACTCATATGACGATTTAGCAGTCTCTGCACTTAAATTTATGTCAGCCCAGTTGGGGGAGCAGATTGTTCAAAGCTTTGCTAACTCTCGCGCCGAAGAGATTGAGCGCAAAGCGGCAAAGGCGTTAGCAAAGAAAGCCAAGAAGAGCGCGGCACTAGCAGATTTCTTAACTGAACAGGGATATGCCGCAAGCATTCAAACACGACCATTAGGTGAAGAGCTTTGCCAACACCACTGCCCGATTGCACATGTTGCATCAGAGTTCCCGCAGTTGTGCGAAGCAGAGACCGAAGCATTATCGCGCCTTCTAGGAACGCATGTTCAACGCTTAGCAACAATCGCACATGGTGATGGCGTGTGTACAACTTTTATTCCAACTCCACAATCAAGCTCGGCAAACAGAAAGGTACGTGTATGACAATCGCGCATCCAGAACTCGACGGTCTCGGTAACTATGAATATGGCTGGTCGGATAAGAGCGAAGTTGGTACCAACGCCCGCCGAGGATTAAACGAAGATGTTGTGCGTGACATCTCCGAAAAGAAGTCAGAGCCACAGTGGATGCTTGATCTGCGACTCAAAGGTCTCTCGCTCTTTGAAAAGAAACCAATGCCAAGTTGGGGATCTGATCTCTCTGGAATCTTCTTTGACACGATTAAATACTTTGTTCGTTCAACTGAAAAACAGGCAGCTACGTGGGATGACCTGCCTGAAGAGATTAAAAATACATACGACAGACTGGGAATTCCAGAAGCTGAAAAACAGCGCCTGGTATCTGGAGTTGCAGCGCAGTATGAATCTGAAGTTGTGTATCACTCAATTCGTGAGGATTTAGCTGCTCAAGGTGTCATTTTCTTGGACACGGATACAGCGTTAAAAGAGCATCCAGAGCTATTCAAAGAGTACTTTGCGACAGTTATTCCAGTTGGCGATAACAAGTTTGCTGCATTGAATACATCCGTATGGTCCGGTGGATCTTTCATCTATGTCCCAAAGGGAGTGCATGTAGATATTCCTTTGCAGGCATACTTCCGTATTAACACTGAAAATATGGGGCAGTTTGAACGCACTCTAATCATCGCCGATGAAGACTCATATATCCATTATGTAGAAGGCTGTACAGCTCCTATCTATAAATCTGACTCGCTTCACTCGGCAGTCGTTGAGATCATTGTTAAAAAAGGTGCGCGAGTTCGCTATACAACGATCCAGAACTGGTCAAATAAC
>WLOR01000012.1 GCA_009699165.1 Actinomycetota bacterium
TCGAACCCCTAACCCCCGCCTTGCAAAGGCGGTGCTCTACCAATTGAGCTAGGTCCCCGTATTAGAACGGGTGGGCCTAGATGGACTCGAACCATCGACCTCTTCCTTATCAGGGAAGCGCTCTAACCAGGCTGAGCTATAGGCCCGCAAGAAAGATCACTCTTTAATGCAGAAGCGCAAGGTTACCTTGAACTTCGCTAACTCCCAAAATGGCGAATTAGGCCCTACAACTGCAGGAGCGAACCATACTAAGTTTTCGTAGAAATCTCATCTTCACTGTTTTTTGTCACTGATACCAGGGCTACACCCTCGTCTAGATTGACGAGGCGCACTCCCATAGAGTCACGGCCCGTTTGGCGTACCTCTGCAGCAGGGGTTCGCATGACCGTTCCTGCCGATGTAATCGCTAAAACCTCATCCTCATCGCGCAGCACTAGGGCGCTAACGAGTGAGCCACGTGAGTTTTCATCTATTTTGGCTGCTTTAATGCCGATACCACCGCGGCCTTGCAGACGATATTCATCGATTGGGGTTTTCTTTCCAAAGCCACCATCGGTTGCAGTAAAGACAAATGAATGAGCAGCTAGTTCGCTATCAATGCGCGCCATTGTGAGTAATGAATCCTCGGCACGGAACTTCATACCGATAACACCGCTTGTTGATCGACCCATTGGTCGAAGTGATTCGTCATCTGCTGTAAATCGTAGAGACATACCTTTGCGAGAAACTAGGAGTAGTTCGTCGTCAGTGTTAATCAATGATGCACTGACGACCTCGTCACCAGGTTTAAGAGAGATTGCAATTAATCCACCTGTTCGAGGTGAATCGAATTCAACCAATGGGGTCTTCTTAATTAATCCACCTTTAGTTGCAAGAACCAAGAATGGCGAAATTGTGTAATCTTTAAGCGATAACACTTCAGCGATTTTTTCTTCTGGTTTAAATGCCATTAAATTTGCAACATGTTGTCCGCGGGCATCACGCCCGGCGTCAGGTAGCTCGTGAACTTTAGCGCGATAAACACGCCCTTGATTTGTAAAGAACAGCAACCAATCATGTGTAGATGCGACAAAGAAGTGATCAACTACATCATCTTCTTTTAACGCTGCGCCTTTTACTCCACGACCACCGCGTCGTTGAGAGCGATACAAATCAGCCATTGTTCGCTTTGAATAACCACCGCGCGTAATCGTTACAACAACATCTTGATCTGGAATTAAATCCTCTGCGCTGAAATCGCCTTCACTTGCAACAATCTGTGTGCGGCGCTCATCACCGTATTTTGCAACCAATTCAACAAGTTCGTTTTTAACTATTTCGCGCTGTTTATCGACGCTAGCCAAGATCGCATTCAACTCAACGATATCTGTCATTAAACCGTCGTATTCGTCGTTAATTTTTTGACGTTCAAGAGCTGCGATACGACGTAGCTGCATATCCAAAATGGCATTTGCTTGAATCTCATCTACATCAAGTAGCTTCATCAAGCCTGTTCGTGCCTCTTCGGGTGTGGTTGAGGCGCGAATTAATGCGATTACAGCATCGAGGGCATCGAGGGCTTTTAGATATCCCTGCAAGATGTGTGCACGACGCTCTTTTTCAGCCAGGCGGAATTTGGTGCGGCGAACAATTACTTCGACTTGGTGCTCGATGTAGTAACGAATGAACTCATCTAGCCGTAACGTGCGAGGTACGCCGTCTACCAGCGCCAACATGTTTGCACCAAAAGTATCTTGCAACTGTGTGTGCTTGTAGAGATTATTTAAGATCACCTTTGGAATTGCACTGCTTTGAAGAACCACAACTAAACGTTGTCCTAAGCGCTCATTACCCTCGTCGCGGACATCGGCAATTCCTTTAATCTTTCCATCTTTTACAAGCTCAGCGATTTTAAGGGCTAAATTATCTGGGTTAACTTGATAAGGAAGTTCACTAATTACCAGACACGTACGTTTGTTAATCTCTTCAACTTGCACAACTGCTCGCATAGTAATTGATCCACGGCCAGTTCGATAAGCATCTTCAATTCCCCCACGCCCAACAATTAATCCTTTTGTTGGAAAATCAGGACCTTTTACTATCTTCAATAGTTCATTAAGTAGTTCCTCTTGTTTTAACTCAGGATGTTCGAGTGTATAAACAACCGCTTCACCGATTTCACGTAAGTTGTGTGGAGGGATATTTGTTGCCATACCAACTGCAATTCCGGCACTTCCATTAACGAGAAGATTCGGGAATCGAGATGGTAGGACGGTTGGCTCTTGGGAGCGGCCGTCATAGTTAGGAACAAAGTTAACTGTGTCTTCATCGATATCGCGCATCATCTCCATGGCAATAGGAGATAACCGTGCTTCGGTATATCGCATCGCTGCAGCTGGGTCATTGCCGGGTGAACCAAAGTTTCCATTACCATCGATTAAGAGATATCGAAGAGACCAGTGTTGAGCTAGGCGAACTACTGAATCGTAAATAGCTGTGTCGCCGTGCGGGTGGTAGTTACCCATAACGTCACCGACAATGCGTGAGGATTTGTAGTAACCCTTATCTGGTCGATAACCAGCGTCATACATTGCATAAAGCACTCGTCGGTGAACAGGCTTTAAACCATCACGAACATCTGGAAGTGCCCGTCCGACAATAACTGACATGGCATAGTCAAGGTAAGAGCGCGCCATTTCAACTTGCAGATCAACGGTCTCAATCTTGTCGAATGACTCTAGGTTCTTTGGGTTTAGATCATCCATTAGATATCCAAGAATCTAACATCTTTAGCGTTACGTTGAATAAATGCGCGGCGTTTTTCAACATCCTCGCCCATAAGGACTGAAAATAAATCATCAGCTGCTGCTGCATCTTCAAGCATTACTTTAATAAGCACCCGGTGTTCTGGGTCCATTGTTGTATCCCAGAGTTCTTTAGCTGGCATCTCACCTAAACCTTTAAAGCGTTGGATTCCATCCTCTTTGGGAAGGCGTTTTCCATTATCTAAGCCGATTTGAATCATCCCGTCACGTTCGCGATCGCTGAATGCATATTCAACAGCATCCTTACCGCCCCATTTTAATTTATACAAAGGAGGTTGAGCGAAATATACGAAACCGTTTTCAATTAATGGACGCATAAATCTAAACAATAAAGTGAGTAGAAGTGTCCGGATGTGTTGTCCGTCCACGTCGGCATCTGCCATTAAAATAATTTTGTGGTAACGCAACTTATCAATATCAAAGTCGTCGTGAACGCCTGTACCTAAAGCGGTAATCAGCGCTTGCACCTCGTTGTTTTGCAAGACCCTATCAATGCGAGCTTTTTCAACATTTAAAATCTTTCCACGGATAGGCAATACCGCTTGATTGCGAGAATCGCGACCACCTTTTGTAGAACCACCAGCAGAGTCACCCTCAACGATATAGAGCTCACATTTAGCTGGATCGGTCCATTGGCAATCAGCCAACTTTCCTGGCATGCCTCGGCCTTCAAGTAATCCTTTGCGATTTCGGCTTAAATCACGGGCTTTTCTTGCGGCCACCCGTGCCGCTGCAGCATCAATACTTTTACGGACAATCTCTTTGCCTTCACTTGGGTTTTGTTCGAACCATGTCGTTAACTCTTCATTAACTATTTTTTGAGTAAAAGTCTTTGCGCTTGTGTTACCAAGTTTTGTCTTTGTCTGTCCTTCAAACTGTGGATCAGCTAATTTAATAGAAACAATTGCTGTTAATCCCTCGCGGACGTCGTCGCCGGTTAAGCGATCTTCCTTCTTTCTTATAAAACCTTGCTCTTCTCCAAATTTATTTACTACTGATGTTAAAGCAGTGCGAAAACCCTCTTCGTGTGCTCCACCTTCGTGTGTATGAATCGTGTTTGCGAATGTGTAGACCGACTCACTAAAACCTGCATTCCATTGCATGGAAACTTCGAGGGAAATCTTGTTTTTTAAGTCTTCTGCTGCAAAAGAGATTATAGATTTATGAGTTTCGCCACGAGTTGAGTTTAGGTGTTTTACAAAATCAGAGATTCCGCCATCGTATTGATATCGAACAGTTAATTGTTCGCCTTTTTCATCCACGTGTCCTGCGCGCAAATCAGTGAGCGTTAATATTAAACCTTTATTTAAAAACGCCATTTCGCGAAAGCGAGTAGATAAAACTTCGAATGAAAAATCAGTAGTTTCAAAAATCTCTTTTGAGGGCCAGAATTTGACGGTTGTTCCTGAATTTGTTGAAGCCTCGCCCTTTTTTACAGGAGCAGTTGGAACGCCGAGTTTGTAATCTTGATACCAAAAACTTCCATCGCGTTGAACAATTACCGATAAGTCTGTACTAAGTGCATTTACAACAGAGATACCAACGCCATGAAGTCCTCCAGATACCGAATAGCCACTATCTCCAAACTTTCCTCCAGCGTGTAAAACTGTAAGAACAACTTCGAGTGCTGGTTTTTTTTCGATGGGGTGAATATCTACTGGGATTCCGCGACCGTTATCGATTACCTCAACACCGCCATCTGCCATGAGGGCGATATTGATCTCTGTGCAGTGGCCAGCTAATGCCTCATCTACCGAGTTATCTACAACTTCGTAAACCAAGTGGTGGAGCCCACGCTCGCCTGTAGAGCCGATATACATTCCTGGGCGCTTGCGGACCGCTTCTAATCCCTCAAGGACGGTAATAGCGCTAGCGTTGTAAGAGTTCTCAGGCATAACTCTCCTTAGCGCATAGTTTGCTCAAAAAGCCCATAAGGCCCTTTAAGGGGAAATTCCCGTTCTTAGAGGATTATCTTATCGGGAATCATGGTGAAGAGATACCCGATAAAGGGGCTCTGTGTGGGTATAGCCGAACTTTGAGCCTTAACTTGAGGGTTCCTATTAGCCGTAGGTATCCCTTGGGCCTCTGGCGTTACGGATACTTCGGATCCCTTTTTTCCATGTTGGGCCAGTTGGGCCTAAAAAGACAAGTTTTTCGACAGTCGCCCCTGATGGATCGTTTTGGATTGTGGCGAGAAGTTCTGTCGCGACTAATCCTAATTGGGTTGCCCATGCCGTCGAAGATGTCTGAATAACCAACACGCCTTCTGTAATCGAGATTGGTGTTGAGTGTTGGGCAATGTCAGCGCCAACTATTTTTTCCCACGTAATAAATAGATTTCCTTCAGCTAACCCACTATCCCATTCGCGCTCTGAGATTAAATTACTTAAGACGCCGCCAATTAGTTCGGGGTCACCGGGTTGCCCACTGCGTTGTGTTGGTGCGGGTTTATTTATTTTTCTTATAACTCCAGTTTTGAAAGCTTTAAAAAGATCGAGTGCTAAATCGCGTCTCTCCATTAGTTTTTACCTTTTTTTACTAAGCCGGGCGTTACGTAAAACCTTTGAGTTAAAAGCTCTTGGGGTAAATCACTTTCAACAGCTGCGGTGATTATTGTTTGTTCTGCGACTTGAGTTGCTGACATTAGTTGGTGGCGCCTAGATGTATCAAGCTCTGCAAAAACATCATCGAGGATTAGAATTGGCTCTGATCCCTCGTCTTTAAGTAGGTTGAACGAACCAATCCGAAGCGAGATTGCCATAGACCAAGATTCGCCATGACTTGCATAACCTTTGGCTGGGAAATCACCAAGTTGTAAATGTAAGTCATCTCTATGCGGCCCAATTAAGCAGACGCCTCTCTCTATCTCTTGATAGGCAATCTCCTCTAATTTTTCAGAGATTATAGAAATATTATTATTAATGTCGCTATTAACACCTTGCGTGCTGCATTTATAAGCGATTGAGGCTGGCTTAACTTCATTTAAATTTGCGTAATTCTTTCTCACCCATGGGTTTAATGCATCAACGAGAGAGATTCTCTCTGCCGTTAACTGCGCGCCAAAGTGAATTAACTGTTCATTCCATGGCACAAGTGCGTGTGATGATGCTCGGGTTTTTAGTAAGGCGTTTCTTTGTTTAACTACCCTTTCATAATCTGCGATTACTCCAGCCATTCGGGGTGAACGAGTGATTAGTAATCGATCTAAGAAATCACGTCGGATGCCTGGATCTCCACGCACGAGATCTAAATCTTCGGGGGAAAAATAGACTAATTGGCATGCGCCAAGGATCTCTCGCTGGCTTTTTGTTGGGTTGGAGTTAAGTTTGGCGCGGTTTGCTTTATTAATATTTATCTCTAAATCCACCTGCAGGCTTCGATCATCTCTCTCTATCTCGGCGCGGATGATCGCTTGTTGTGCGCCTAGTGTTACTAACGGGGTGTTATTTAAAACTCGGTGAGAAGATAGAAAAGAGAGATAGATTAAAGATTCGGCGATGTTTGTTTTACCCGAACCGTTATCACCGATAAAGGTTGTAACCCCAGGTTGTAAATCTAGCTCTAGGTTTGAGTAAGAGCGAAAGTTGGTTAGTGCCAACCTTTTAATACGCATAATAAATTCTTAATATTTAAGAGGCGTAACGCATTGGCATTAGTAAGTATTTATAACTTTCTATAAGCGTTCCGTCTTTATCGCTCTTACCCATTAAAATAGCTGGCTTGTTAGGTCCGGTGAAAGAAATCTGTACAAATTTCGTTCCTACTGCAGTTAAACCATCAGCTAGAAATGTTGGGTTGAAAGCTATGGCTATCGCTTCACCGGTTAATAAAATCTCAATAGCTTCTGTAGCTTGTGCCTCTTCTCCAGCGCCAGCCTCTAGTGAGAGGGTGTTGTTGTTGAAATCCAAACGTAAGGGAACGGTTTTGTCGGTAACTAATGCGACGCGCTTTACAGAGTCTAATAATGTGGCGACTTCAATAAGTGCTGTAGTTGTAACCTCTTGAGGTAATAGATGACGAAATGGTGGGAAGTTTCCATCTAACATGCGAGAAGTCATTGTTTTTCCATCGCTTGCAAAACCAGCTAGTCGATCATTGCTAGTTGTTGGGGCAAAAGAAAGTGAAACGTTTTTTGTTCCGGTTAAAGATTTTGCAGCATCTGCAATAGTTCTAGCGCGCAAAAGAGCCGTTGTTGAAAAGTTTGGTGTTGATGGTTCCCATACAATCTCTCGAACAGCTAGTCGGTATCTATCTGTGGCGGCTAGTGTGACTGATTCTTCATTTATCTCTACATGTACTCCGGTTAATGTAGGTAAAGAGTCATCGCGCCCGGCAGCTACAGCGACTTGAGATACAGCGGTAGCGAAGATATCGCTTGCAATCACCCCTGTTGTTGTTGGTAGTTCAGGCAAGTTTGGATATTCCTCCACTGTAAGAGTGGGGAGTGTGAATTTGGCGTTTCCACTTGTAACTAATACTCGTGTTCCATCGAGTGTAAAAGTGATTGGTTTATTAGGTAGTGATCGGGAGATCTCAGCCAGTAAACGTCCTGGCACCAACACAGTCCCAGCCTCTTTAATCTCAGCTTGGAAGTGAGCTTTACTAGCTGTCTCTAAATCTGATGCCGACAAATAAACTTGTTCGCCGGTCGCCTCTATAACTATTCCCAGCAACTCGGTTTTAATAGGTCGGGTTGAAAGACTCCTCGAGACCCAATTAACACCATCGACTAAAGCAGACTGCTCAACTGTGAACTTCATAATGCTCCCCAAAGTAGTGAAAGGTTCGTTGTAGAGGTAGATCTATATATGTAAAGGTAGTCGTAGTAACCAGAGAGTTTTTGTGTGGAAAAGAGATAAAAACCCTGCTCAAAGCGGAGTGTGGAGCGGTATAACTTGTGGAGAAAAATTGAATTTGTGGGGATAACGCTACCTAACTTTAAACCCCTCGGTAGATTCATTTTCAACCCATAGCTCTTTACCCACATAAAAACCTCCAATATCCACAGTTATCCACAACATATCCACAACTGGGGGCAACTAGTGGCAAAAAGGAGATTTCGGACATTTTATCGAGCCTGTTGCTTAATTCTATTAGTGAGCTCAGTGACCTGATTGTAAATAGATCGGCGCTCAGCCATTAACTGGCGAATTTTCCGGTCGGCGTGCATAACAGTTGTATGGTCCCGGCCGCCAAAAGTCTGACCAATCTTTGGAAGAGAGAGCTCGGTTAGTTCGCGACAGAGGTACATAGCGATCTGGCGGGCATTGACCAAAAGCCGTGAACGGGACGTGCCACATAAATCATCGATAGTCAACGAGAAATAAGCCGCTGTCTGAGCCATGATGGTCGCGCCTGTGATTTCAGGGTTGCCCTCATTGGGGATTAGATCCTTTAAAACAATCTCAGCTAAAGATAGATCCACACTCTGCCTATTAAGAGATGCGAAAGCGGTTACACGGATTAATGCTCCTTCAAGCTCGCGGATATTTGTAGAGATTTTACTTGCGATGTATTCCAAAACATCATCCGGAGCGTTTAATTTATCTTGGGCGGCTTTCTTGCGCAAAATTGCAATACGCGTTTCAAGTTCAGGAGGCTGAATATCAGTAATCAAACCCCATTCAAAACGACTACGCAAACGATCCTCCAAAGTTGTCAACTGTTTTGGAGGACGGTCACTCGAGATCACTATCTGTTTGTTTGCGTTATATAAAGTATTAAAAGTATGGAAAAACTCTTCTTGGGTTCGCTCTTTATTTTCTAAAAACTGAATGTCATCAACAATTAAAATATCTAGATCTCGATAACGTCTTTGAAAAGCAGATGCTTTGTCATCACGAATAGAGTTAATGAAGTCATTTGTGAACTCTTCTGACGAGACATAACGCACGCGGACATTGCCATACAACTCTTTCGCATATGCTCCAATAGCGTGCAGGAGATGGGTTTTACCTAACCCAGACTCACCATAAATAAATAGCGGGTTATATGCTTTTGCTGGCGCTTCAGCAACTGCAACAGCGGCGGCATGAGCGAAACGATTTGATGATCCAACAACAAATTTTTCAAATGTGTAACGAGGGTTTAATTGTGAAACCTCTGAACTGGGAAGGTTTTGTGGAGTTGAATCATTTCTACCAGTTCCAACTTTAGGTGCTACATAATCAATCTCAACCTCAAAAGTTGGTAAATTTAAAATCTCTAATGTTTCATCGACCGTGACGGCGATATTAGTTTTCTCGCCAAGCTCTCTAGAGAGAACCTCACTTACGGCGTTGCGAAGCCGACTCTCTAAAACATCTTTTGCAAAAAGATTTGGTGTAGCGATCAACAAGGTTGTTTGATCACTGTTGTGCAATAAACCAAGAGGCTTTGAAAGTTGTAAAAAAGCGCGATGTTGAGGTGCATCTGATGCCACCTCTTCAATAACCCTGCCCCATAAGGAGCTAAGTTCAATCTCTTTAACATCCATAAGAAGCCTCTCCAATATCCACAGGGTTATCCACAACCTGTGGTCTAAACCTCAGGTTGAGCCCTTAATAAACCCCTTTTCCAGGAAAACCTGTGGAGGGAGTCGAAAAGTAGAGCGAAAACAGTAAAAAAGCAACTAGTTATCCACAGCACATATGCCGGAAGTACGCTAAAACTGAGTTTGACCGACTTATCCCCAGACCTCTACCGTTACACCCTCGCTTCCCCCGTATTTCTGACCGTAGTGATCTTTATATTTCTTAGGAGCTCCACATGACAAAACGTACCTTCCAACCAAATACTCGCCGTCGCGCCAAGAAGCACGGCTTCCGTGCACGTATGGCAACTCGCGCCGGCCGTGCCGTTTTAGCGGCACGTCGCGTTAAAGGTCGCGCTCGACTTTCGGCTTAAGGCTCTTTAAGACAATTACTCGTGCTAGTTAAATCTGCACGGCTTACAGAGAGCGGCGATTTTGCCCGCGCAACAAAGAGTGGAGTTCGATACTCGTCAGCCAATTTTGTCGGCTACTTATATATCGACGCGAACTCTATTAACCCTGCTCGCGCTGGATTAATTATCAGCAAAGCCGTCGGAGGTTCTGTCGCACGCCATCGTTTGGCGCGAAAAATTCGTCACTGCCTACAAGATCACTACACAAAACTTCCAACAGGCTCACTACTTGTTGTTAGGGGACTAAATAACTCCGCTACAGCAGATTGCAAGCAAGAGGTTGTTGAAGTTATTGAAAAACTTGTGCGAAAGACTAATGAGCGGGCGAACAAAAATTGATAAAAATAATAGTTGCCCCAATCAAAGTTTATAAAAAATGGATTTCCCCAATGTTTGGCCCAAGATGTAAGTACTACCCCTCGTGTTCAAGTTATGCGGTTTCTGCAATCGAAAATTACGGGCTAAAAGGTGTTGCAATGAGTGTTTGGCGATTGATGCGTTGTAATCCATGGTCACATGGTGGTGTTGACTATGCAGTTAAAGAAAAGGTTGGAGTTTAATCAATGAATACTATTCTAAAACCCTTATATATCGCTGTTTCTTGGGTAATTGTCACAATCCATAAAGCACTCTCTCCAATCTTTGGATCAGATAGTGGCGTTTCCTGGTCACTCTCAATTGTCGGACTTGTTATATTAATTCGAATTATTTTAATCCCGCTCTTTGTAAAACAAATAAAAAGTCAACGCGCCTTAACTGCCCTTCAACCACATATGAAAGAGATCCAAAAGAAGTACAAAGATGATCGGCAGAAGCAATCCGAAGAGATGATGAAGCTTTATAAAGAGCATAAAACAAATCCATTAGCGTCATGTTTCCCAATACTTGCACAAGCCCCAATCTTTTTTGCTCTCTTTACAGTTTTAAATGGGATTGGTAAAAACCCACCGGTAAAACACGGCGTCTTAACTCAGGCCGATGTTGTCAGTGCAGCAAACGCAAAGTTTTTTGGTGCCCCTATTTCAGATACTTTTCTAGGAACAAATATCACGACAGTAAAAATCGTGACGGTTTTTCTGATTGCATTAATGTCGCTGACTACTTTTACAACCCAACGCCAGTTGATGTTAAAAGGAATGCCAAAAATGGATTCAAGCAACAACATGATGTTGCAACAACAAAAAATCATGTTGTACGCATTCCCATTAATTTTTGCTATCTCTGGTGTTAACTTCCCAATCGGAGTTTTAATTTATTGGTCAACAACAAATCTTTGGACATGGGGACAACAGTTCTATGTCATTAAGAGGAACCCGACCCCAGGCTCACCCGCATATGAAGAGCTCCAACATAAAAAAGCTAAGAAAAGTGGCACTATCGAGACACCACTGGTAGAGAGTGCAGATCCAATCGAAGATCTCAAAGGTCAACGAAACCAGCCAAAAAAGAAAAAGAAGAAAAACAAGTAAATTAGCCCTAATTAGGACAAATCACCTTAATATCTATTAATTCACCCCAAACCCGACAGGGAGAGTAAAAAATGGCAAAGACAAAGGCAAAATCTTCAGAAGAGAGCGTTACAGAGCCGGTTGAGGCGACAGAGGCTGTTGAAGCAGGCGAGAGTAAGCCAACCAAAGGTGTTGCCCGCTTGGAGGAGGAAGGCGATATCGCCGCTGACTATCTTGAGGCGCTTTTAGATATTGCCGACCTTGATGGCGACATCGATATAGATGTTGAAAACGACCGCGCATCACTAGCTATTGTGGGTGGCAAACTTCGCCACCTAGTTGGCAGTGATGGTGAGGTTTTAGATGCTATTCAAGAGCTGACCCGTTTAGCTGTCCAGACATCCACAGGTGATCGCTCTCGATTGATGTTAGATATCGATAACTTCCGATCAAACAAGAAGACTGAGCTTAAAAAACTAGCCAACGAGATGGCCGAAGAGGCAAAGTCAACTGGAAAATCAATCAAACTTGCTCCAATGAACGCATTTGAGCGCAAGATTATCCATGACACGATTCAAGAGCTTGGCCTGACAAGTGAGTCTGATGGAGAAGATCCAAACCGCTACGTTGTGATCTATAGCGCCTAGGTGGATGTTTCACGTGAAACCCTGATCGAACGGCACTTTCCAGAGCCGGATCGAATAAGGAGCTATGCCGAGTTTCTGGCAGGTCCTGGGATTGAACGCGGTCTTATTGGACCCCGAGAGGCAGATCGGATTTGGGAGCGCCATATATTTAACTGTCTACCCGTCACACAGTTATTAAAAGAGGGCTCTATCGTCTTTGACGTTGGCTCAGGGGCAGGTTTGCCAGGGATTGTCATCGCTCTAGCCCGCCCAGATCTACATGTGACCCTCATTGAACCATTGGAGCGCAGGGTTGAGTTCCTTAAAGAGGCCGTGAGCGGTTTGGATATTGAGGTCATTAGAGGACAGGCTCAGGATGTCCGTACCACGGCGCATTACGTCACAGCTCGAGCGGTTGCACCCCTTGAAAAACTAAAGAAAATTACCTGGCACCTACTCAAAACAGGCGGCTCCCTCATGGCAATTAAGGGCAAATCCGCCGAAGAAGAGATGAAACTCGTTACCAAAGCGATTCTGCACGAGGTTGAGTATGAGGGTATTGAACGTGGGCGTATCGTTGAACTCCGTAAAGGTGCTTAACTAAGCCCTGTGGATGATTCACGTGAAACAAAACCCGTAGTGGGGGTTCGTCGCCTTAAAGAGGCGATGGATAAGCCAGCCGCCCTGCGCATAATCACTGTTGCCAACCAAAAAGGCGGAGTTGGCAAGACCACAACTACAGTTAATTTGGCTGCAGCACTGTCTATGGGGGGCTTAAGAACTCTCGTTATTGATCTAGACCCTCAAGGTAACGCTTCCACCGCTTTCGGTGTTGAACATCGAGAAAACCTTGGAATTTATGAAGTGCTTATGGGAATAACAACCATGGCTCAGTGCGCCCAAAAAGTTAAAGGATTCCCATCCCTTGAATGCATCTCATCAAATACTTCTTTAGCCCAAGCTGAGATTGAACTAGTTCCTATGGTCGCCCGTGAAACCCGATTGAAAGAGGCGATCGAAGAGTTAGTTGCAACACGCATCCAATTAGGTGAACCACTTGATTATATTTTTATTGACTGCCCACCAAGTTTAGGCCTCTTAACTATTAACGCACTCACTGCAGCTAAAGAGATGTTGATACCAATTCAATGCGAGTACTACGCACTAGAAGGTCTATCACAACTGTTAAAAACATTTGATCTCGTAAAAAAGCGATTGAATGCACAACTAAAACTTACAACCTTTGTTCTAACAATGTTTGACAGCAGGACTCGCTTAGCAAATGATGTTGCCGATGAAATACGTAAACACTACCCACAAGAGTTAATTGATATTCCAATTCCTCGCGCTGTTCGCGTCTCTGAAGCACCAGGATTTAATCAAACAGTTATGACATACGACGCATCATCTCCTGGAGCAATTGCATACATGGCAGTTGCTCGCGAGTTAGCTTCGCGCGCAAAAGCATTTGATTCTAATGTCGTTTCGATACATTACAAACGTGAAGGTGAGATTGCATAGTGGCACGACGCGGTGGGCTTGGTACAAACCTTGATGCATTGATTCCAACATCATTAACTGTTGAGGGTCAAGAGGTTGCAACACACAATGAAGTTGATATTGATTTAATTCAACCGAACCCACGTCAACCGCGCAAACACTTTGATCAAGAGGCACTCGATGAGTTAATTTCATCGATTAAAGAGATCGGTATTTTGCAACCTCCAGTGGTTCGACAAACAAAAAAAGGCACATACGAATTAATTATGGGCGAAAGACGTTACCGTGCAGCAAAAGCTGTCGGCCTTAAAAAGATCCCAGTAATTATTCGCCAAACATCTGACAACGAACTACTCCGCGAAGCTCTTATTGAGAATATTCACCGCAGCCAATTAAATGCACTAGAAGAAGCCGCCGCTTACTCTCAACTCCTCAATGATTTTGCATGCACACATGAAGAGCTAGCACAAAAACTTGGCCGCTCACGTTCGCTAATTTCAAACACTATTCGCTTAATGAACCTACCAGCCTCAGTGCAAAGCAAAGTTGCATCTGGGGTAATTAGCGCAGGACATGCTCGAGCACTCTTAGCATTAACCGACGTACATCAAATTGAATCCCTCGCAAAGAGAATTATTAATGAGGGTTTGAGTGTTCGCGCAATTGAAACGTTGATTTCGGGAAATACACCAAAGAGCAGTAAGAAAAAAACAAAGAGTATAAAATCCAGTGTTGTAGAGTTCAACGAGATAGCCGATCGCATAGGCGATGCCCTAGATACCAGAGTCACGATTCAAGGCAGCGTGAAAAAAGGTGTAATAGTTATTGAGTTCGCCGGTGCAGAGGATTTAAAGAGAATAACTAAAACCTTAGAAGGCTAAGAGATTTGGTTGCTCCCACGGCGCGACATCTCAGTTTTAATTACTCCACCCAAAGCTTTTACTCCATCACGAATGCGCTCTGGTGTTGGATAACAGTACGATAAACGAAGCGACCAAGAACCAAAACCATCGGCATAAAAAGCAGTACCTGGGACATATGCAACTTTGGCAACAATAGCTTTTGGCATTAACGCGGTGGTATCAATCTCTGGAGGCAAAGTCACCCAGACATAAAAACCCCCACCAGGCTTAGTCCACTTTGCAGCTGCAGGAAAATACTCATCAAGGGATTCAAGCATCGCATCGCGACGAGATTTATATAAGTCACAAAAAGAGGCGATTTGGTCACGCCAAGGCTGCTCGGCAAGGTAACTAGAAATTGTTAGTTGAGCAAAATTAGAGGGGCATAAAATTGAGGACTCACTTGCGATTACTAACTTTTCCTTCAGTGATGGAGGAACTAATGCCCAGCCAACTCGAAGCCCAGGAGCAATTGTTTTGGAAAAAGTGCCAAGGTAGATCACATTTTCTGAGTCTTCTGCGCGCATTGCATTTGGGGATGGCTTATCAAAACCAAGAAGCCCATAGGGATTATCCTCAACAACAAAGATTCCCTCTTCTCGACAGATATCTAAAATCTCAGTGCGGCGCTCGGCAGGCAGTAAAACACCCGATGGGTTTTGGTAGTTAGGAATCATGTACAAGAACTTAATTTTGCGCCCTGCGGCGCGAACACTCTTAATTGCAGTGCGTAAACCCTGTGGGACTAAACCATCATCGTCGGTCTCCACATGAATAACAGATGCCTCATACTGGTGAAAAGTGCCTAAAGCACCAACATAAGAGGGCGCTTCTGCCAACACGACATCACCGGGATCGATAAAGATTCGAGAGATTAAATCAAGGGCCTGTTGCGAACCTGTTGTAACCAAGACATCATCGGGGTTGGCTCTAATTCCCTCGAGGGCCATAACCTCACAAATCTGTTCACGCAGTTTTGGATGACCTTGACCGCTACCGTATTGAAGGGCTTCAGCACCATTGGTCAAAACAAGTTTTTGTACAACATCGGCCATCATCGCCATAGGAAAGGCGGATAGATTTGGCATACCGCCAGCTAAAGAGACAATCTCTGGACGTGAGGCGACGGCAAAGAGTGAGCGGATTTCACTGGGCTTCATATGCGCAGCCCTACTTGCAAAACGCTCCTCTAGATTTTGTGGAGCGCCAGTTGCATAACGGTGAGAAATATCCGACATGTCCTAAGTCTGCCATATACGGGAGCAACCATGAACGTTATTTAACGGCGAATGCCAGCTTTACGCAGATCAGAGATTCTCAATGTTCCAGTCTTTGCATCATCTTCAGCAGCCAAATATAAACGTTGAATCGAAATAACTAACGCCTCAGCAATTACGTCACGAAAATCTGGTCGAGATAAGCGTTCTATGTCACCCGGATTGGATGAATAGCCTAGATCTATCTGAACCGCAGGAGCCCGTGTTAATCGGAGTAAATCCCAGGCCATGGCATGAGTTCGACAGTTGAGAAGGTCTGTTCTGGCGCAAATCTCTCTTTGAACCAATGACGCAAAACGCTCACCGACTGTTGAGTGAATACCATGTGCATCGCTTCCGTAAAAATACGTTGCAACCCCATGAGCAGTTTCATTCTTGTAACCATCTAAATGTAGAGAGATCATTAAATCGGCACTACTTTGATTCGCAAAAGTAATTCGCTCTAACTCTGAAGGGTTGTTGGCAATACCCCGTGTTAAAAACACCGATGCACCAAGTGCTAGTAATCGCCCTTCAGTGCGGAGTGCTACATCATAAACAAGTGCGTTATCACCATCAGGATTCAAAACGATAATCTTATTTGCAAGAGCGGGTCCTCGGTTTTTTTGTGCAGCGTTCTCTCGCAAAGCGTTTGGCGCGCCACCGGAAACCATACGCGTCAAACGCAGTAAAGCAATAATTGTTTCAGGTCCACATTTACCATCAACAACTATTCCAGCCGATTGCTGAAACTCTCTTACAGCAGATGCTGAACGTGCACCATAAATTCCATCAACACGTCCGCAATCAAATCCCATCTCAGTTAATCGAGACTGTAAAGCGGCGACATCATCGCCTCGCATTAAAGGATGATCTTGGAGATTGAGTGAACGATCACCAAGTTTCCAACGAGATTCTTCAAGTGCGCGCGCAGTCATTGCATCAATAAAACCAGTAACCGCTAATCCGCGACTCTGCTGAAAAGAGCGAATCTGTGCTTCATTTAAATCTGACATAGATTACCTATCAGATTAAGAGATGAATGTTTCAAGCTCTTTAAGTAAAGCAGGTTTTGGTTTGGCTCCAATAATTGTCTTCACAACTTCACCATTGACAAACACAAACATTGCAGGAATTGATGAGATGCCATATTTAATAGCGATCGCAGACTCCTCATCGGTATTTAGTTTTACAATCTTTAGTTTTTGGCCATGTTCATTTGAAATCTCTTCAAGAATAGGACCAACGGCACGGCAAGGCCCACACCATTCAGCCCAGAAATCCACCAAAACAGGGGTGTTACTCTTCAAAACCTCTGCATCAAAAGTCGCAGAGGTAACATTTACAGTCGCCATTATTAATCTCCAGATCGTTGTTTGTAATGAGTAAACATTAGTGGTGCGCGAGAAACTTCTCAGCATCAAGTGCGGCTTGGCATCCCGACCCCGCCGCTGTAATTGCCTGCCGATATGTAAAATCTACAAGATCGCCACAAGCAAAGACCCCTGCAAGGTTTGTTCGAGTTGAGCGTCCATCAACCTCTACATAACCTTCGGCATTTAGATTTATCTGGTTAATAAGAAGCTCACTACGAGGGATATGTCCAATAGCAACAAACAACCCAGTAAAAGCTCGTTCGCTCTCTGTGCCATCAATCGTGTTGCGTAGTTTTAAGCCCGTGACTTTAGTGTCACCAAGAACATCTACAACCTCAGTGTTCCAAACAAACTCAATCTTTGGATTTGCAGCGGCGCGATCGGCCATAATTTTGGAAGCTCGTAGAGAATCACGACGATGAATCAACACTACTTTACTGGCAAATTTTGTTAGAAAAGTCGCCTCTTCAACTGCAGAGTCTCCCCCACCAACTACTGCAATCTCCTGATCTCTAAAAAAGAATCCGTCGCATGTAGCACACCAAGAAACCCCATGACCAGATAAACGCTTTTCATTTACTAAACCGATCTCGCGATATGCAGAGCCTGTAGCAAGAATGACAGAGCGAGCCTTGATAGTTTTTCCAGATCCATCGGTCAAAGTTTTAATCTCACCAGCTAAATCCATAGAGACGATGTCATCCGTCACCAATTCGGCACCAAAACGTTTTGCTTGGTTGCGCATGCTCTCCATCAAATCAGGTCCCATTACACCGTCAACAAAACCCGGAAAGTTTTCTACCTCTGTTGTATTCATGAGTGCGCCACCCGCGGTGACTGAACCCTCATAGATAATTGGATTTAACTGGGCACGCGAGGCGTATATCGCTGCCGTATAACCTGCTGGCCCCGAACCCACTATGACAACATCTCTAACTTCACTCACAATGAGCCCCCTTGAACCGCTAGTACTTCCATTTTAACCTTTATTAGATGAACGCCTAATGAGCGAATCACGAAGATTGCCAATCATCGAAATCTCTTCAACCCCTGCGGCTCTTCCAGCCACTAAATAGCCAAAGAAAGCCGTAATCATGACAATCACCAACTCACCCGTACGAGCCATCGGCGATAACTCAACACCAGACCAATTTAAATACTGAATTAAGACAAACAAAGGGGCCATGACACCTATTGCTGCCCCGAATAGGCGCAGATGTTGACCTAAGAAATCTCTTAACTTTATTGCTCCCGTGTGTTTTTTAAGAAGGGAGAGTGTTATTAACAAACCAACTAAATAACTAACCGAAAACGCTCCCCCAAGTCCAACTGTGACCCATTGATTCTTTAAAATATTTAAAAATAAATAAGACAGTGCTACTGAAATTATGTTAATAATAAATATAGAGATCACTTGAGTTTGAGTGTCTTCAAAGGCGTTAAAACCACGGATTAAAATTAAATTTATTGAAAAGGCAACAAGACCAAAACTCAAAGCTGATAACACTAATCCGATATACCGGGAATCCTCACTTGGGATTCCAACAAAGATGACCTGTGTAATGAGTGGACCAAAGAATAAGAAAGCCACAGCGCTAGGAATAGTGATAACTCCAACTAGTTTTATAGCTCGAATTAATTGCAGGCGTACCTCTTCGCGATCATTGGCAACTGCCAACCGAGACAGATGCGGCAAAATCGCAGTAACAATCGAAATCGTCACTATTGAATAAGGTAAGAGCATTACAAAATAAGCGTATGTATAAGGGGTGTATCCAACTCCACGAGTAATACCTTCTTGAGCACTTCTGACTGCAGCACTTGTTGCAACATTCACTGTCACTAGATAACCAAGTTGTGAGATTAGGACGTATAGCAAGGTCCAACCTGCTAAACCAAATGATTTACCTAAACCCTCTAATCCCCATTGCGGCCGCAGTTTAATTCCCAAACGTTTTATGACCGGAATTAATACCAAAGCCTGCACAACGACACTTACAGTTGTTCCCCATCCGAGAATTTGAACCTGGCGAGATGTGATACTTTCTAAAGAAACACGTGAAGAGAAAAGTAAAAACCCGCCAAAAAGGGCGATACCAACGAGGTTATTTGCAATAGGAGCCCACATTAAGGGCCCAAAAGAGCCTCGGGCATTGGCAACCTGTCCAAGCATGGTGAACAGACCTAGAAAGAAAATCTGAGGCAAGCAGTATCTTGTAAAGGCAATAGCAATCTCTTTTTCAACCTCGAACCCTGTTGTGAAAAACTCGGGAGCATATAACCGCACCAATGATGGAGCACAA
>WLOR01000120.1 GCA_009699165.1 Actinomycetota bacterium
CCGAGTTGTTTGTTGTCTTCCAAAATCCTATGGCCAGAGCGATCGGATAGATGAGTGAGTCGACCTCCCATTTGCGCTCATGCACTCCAGGCAGCATCTGTGTCAGATCTAATGCATGGACACCCAGCTTTTCCTCGTCGTAAAAAGCATTTGCGTAAGGATCAAGCAGGATGCACCGTGCATGGTTTGCAATTAGCCCGATGAAGAGATTTTCGATATCGGGAGCAGATTTTGCCAAGGGTAAGTAGTGCCAGACTTGAGCAGTTGAATCACGTAGCCACATTGCCTCGATATCACCAGTGATGATGTAGCTATGACTCTTTCCTTCTCGCGGGTAGTTGTAAGCAGTGGTATCTGCGGTATTTGCAAAGGTATTTATAAACAATCTACGAAGCTTCGGATGATTAATTTTTTGAGAAGTATTTTCAAGATATTCATCTAGGGCAGGAGAGTGGAAAGCACGTTCACTCGGAATCGGCCGAACCCAATGCTCGAAATCCCTAAATATTTTGAGAGTGCTCACCCAGAAATCTCGATAAAACTTAGAATCATGGCAGTATTATCCTTGAGATTATTTTCCAGAGTCAAGGTACCTTTATGGCGTGGGTAAAGAATTTCCCCACTTACTAAGTTTTTAATTTGATAATGAGCATCGGGCTTTGGTGGTGTGTAGGTTATTGCGGGGCGTTCGGTAGTTCCATCGAGTTGATAAATTGTAAAAAGTGGGGGATAACTCGGGCTTTCTATTGCAAAAGCTACGGTTCGTGCGCCTGCGTGATCTCGTTCAGGCTGAGCAGTTAGATGTTTGATAAATGCTGTATCTTGAAAACGAGGACGGAAATACTCTTTATAGATTGCAACAAACTGGTCAACTAGATGCATTTTGCTCTCTGAAAAATCAGGAAGTTTGGCGCTGATGCCAAACCCACCCAGCAATGTGATTGCAAGCGCGAACTCTAAATCGGCATCGGTTGATTCGACTGCTCTGAAGTCTTGTTGCGGATGCTCTCCATGCCATTGGCTATCACACCAGCCAAGAAGTTTTTCTACAGGAAAGAATAAAGATGATGCCCAAAAGCATGCCAGTGAGTGCTCTGGCCAATCAGGGTCACTTGCAAAACCCATATCTACATGCATCGCCATGGCAAGGTCCCAACGCAAACCTCCCGAGCTGCAGTTTTCAATAGTTAAATCTGGATAATCAGTCTTCAAGGTATCCAAGAGCGCATAGAGATTCTTGATGTGAGCGTTTAGTCCAAGCGCGGAAGTATGCCCATGATCATTGCGATTACAACCCAGTCCCGGGTCAACATTAAAATCCATCTTAATCCAGGATGCGCCGCACTCTTCGATTAAACTCTTTGAAATTTTCAAAGCCCAAGTGAATGCATCTGGATTACCTAGACATACATACTGTAAATTCTTTCCATCGTTTTCGGCAATAAACTGCGGATGAGTTGCAGCAAGTTCAGCCTTTTCGCCAAGTGCTTCAATTTCTAACCAGATTCCAAAGTCAATTCCAAGTTTTCGCACTTCGTCACCAATTGCTTTAAGACCGCTGGGAAATCTCTCTACATTCCTCTGATCCCAATCACCCCGTAGATTGTGCCAGTGCGAATCCTTTACTGCTGGGCCAAACCAGCCGGCATCTAGAACCGCGACTTCGATACCAACTTTTTTGGCACACGCTGCATTAGCTAATAGCCTCGCTTCATTGATATCAACATCTTCATATGGCCACCAAGAGTTCCACTCAGTTAAAAGCTTTGGAACAGTGTGGGTATCTGTAGACCGAAAATCTGAAATAAATTCGCGCATTGCAGCATCGATGCCTCCCGATGACACCGTCTTTGTGACGATTTGTGTTTCTTCGGCATCGGTCGTGACGACGATATTTATGTTATTAAGTGACGAAGAGCAAGTTATTTGCCAGTTACCCGACCAAGCCACAGCAAGAAAATGAGCTTGTTGTCCATCTTCGAAGATAATAAATGGATGGTGACCTTTACTAGAACGTCCAGTAGTCACACCGATATCTAAGGGCAATAAAGCGCTTTTCACATGCGGAGTCCACTCCGAACCCCAGTCAGAGCTCCAGTAGTGAATGCATGTGCTTGCAAGGTCTTCAAAACTGACTTTATAATCCTTAGAGCTAATCATGAAGAACCAATTCCCGTTGACACACCTCTGACGAGATATTTTGAACTCATCGCTAAGAGAATCAGTGTTGGCGTTGCTGTTATGCATAAAGCCGCCGCAACTAAAGGTTGATTGGTCGTGTACCGCCCACCAATGCTTGCCAACGCAGGTGTAAGTAAGCGCATCTCTTGGTCAGGCAAGATTAAGAAGGCATACAAGAGCTCATTCCACATGCCCAAGAACTGCAAGACTGCCAAGGTGGTGATTCCGGCTGCTGCATTTGGGATGGCGATCTTGAAAAAAGAGGTGAAAAATCCTGCACCATCAATTCTGGCCGCATCCAAAATCGTATCGGGGACAGCGCTAAATGTTGATTTGAGAAAAAAGACACCAAAAGGGATATTCGTTCCAATGTAGACGAACATTAAACCATGCAAATGTCCAACGAGCGAGAACTTTGAAAGGAGTAGGTAAATGGGAATAATGAGAATCTGACTAGGCAGCAGCATGACTGCGATGAAAGACCAATTGATGATCTTGCTTCCGGGAAAGTCATACTTTGCTAAAGCAAATCCTGCGAGAGATGAAAAAATAAGTGATGTTGCAAGACTTATGCTGACAACGATGACTGTATTTCGGGCAGCAGTTCCGAGCGAGTAGTTATCAATGAGGATTCTGTAACTCTCTAAAGTGAAGAACTTAGGTAGCCCATAAGCATTCTTGACGTAGTCTTCTAAAGTACGCGCTGAAGTCATTCCCACATAGAAAAGGGGATACAAGGTTGTCAAAGCGACTGAAAATAACGCTAAAAAGATTATCGTATTTGTACGCCAATTAAATTTTCGCACGATTATCTACCATCGTCATTCTTCAAGTATTTGCTTTGAGCGATGGTCAAAATTGAAATAACTCCAAATATGACAATCGCAAGTGCGGATCCTTGGCCCATATCAAAGGCCGAGAATGCCTTTTGATACACCAAATAATCCAACGTTGTCGTTGAATAAAGAGGCCCACCAGCAGTCATAACGAAGATGAAACCAAAGAGTGATGTAAAGGTGTAGAGCGTATTAATGATCGAAACAAAAGCCAGCTGCTGGCGAATGCTTGGAATAACGATGTACCAAAACCTTTGCCACCACCCCGCACCATCTACTTCGGCTGCACCAAAGAGATCGCTATCGATTGTCATTAGCCCACTAAGCAGAATCATCATTGCGTAGCCAAAACCGGCCCAGATGAGGGCTAGTACGACCACGAAAATAGCCATATTTGCTCGCGCGAAGAAGTTAATTGGGGTCAGTCCCATTGAAATCAGGGCAGAGTTTATCGGACCATTGAGAGTGAAGGCCGATCGAAACATTAACCCAATTACAGACGTTGAAAGTACTGAAGGTAAGAAAAAGATGATTCTAAAGAATCGCCAGCCCCA
>WLOR01000121.1 GCA_009699165.1 Actinomycetota bacterium
GCTAACACTCCTTATGGAATGGTTCCGATTTTATCGGGTGACCGTGACTTTGCTGGATTAGCACTTGGCTACACAGTTCCTACGATTCACTTCGCAATTACTGTAACTAAGTAAAAGTAAAACGGCTAAGGCCTCACTTCTGGATAATCCAGGGGTGAGGCTTTAGTTTTTAGTAAACGTGCTGCAGGCTCTGGCAGCCACCAGTTCCAGCGACCAAGTAAGACCATCGCACTTGGAAGAAGTAGACCACGGATAATCGTTGCATCTACGAGAACACCAACGCCTAGACCTACTCCTAGTTGTTGTAGTCCTGCAAAATGTCCCATCACAAATCCACTCATTGCACAGACAAATATGATCGCCGCTGCGCTCACTACGCCACCTGTATGTGCCATTGCCTCAACGATTGCCTCTGCATTTGATGCACCGCGGTCATATGCCTCTCGCATCCTTGATACCAAGAATATTTCGTAGTCCATTGACAGGCCAAAAAGTACAGCGAAGAGAAAGATTAAAACCCAAGCCTCAATCTGATCCAGTCGATAGGTATGCAAGAGTGAAGAAGCAAATCCAAATCGAAAAACACCAACAAGTGATGCGATTGCTACTGCGATGGAGATTAGATCAAGTGCGATAGCTTTGATCGGAAGAATCAGTGAACGCAAAGCGCGAGCTAAGAGGAGATAAGTTAGAAAAAGCGCCAGTAAAACAATCCACGGAAATGATTCTACGATGGCATGAATCAAGTCGACACCCTGAGCTGGCGCACCTCCCACATAGGCTTTAGCTTGGGCGCTAAAGCCGAAAGTAACTAAATCTAAAGAGCGCAAATCCTCAACTAATTTATCGCTCTGGGATGTCCCGAGCACATGTCTACCGACAAGAAAAATTCGAATGTATCTTCCATCTGAGTTTACAAATGGAGTTTTACTATCTGTGGCAGCGATAAAAACCTCTGGGTTCTTAGATAAGTGCAATGAGAGCTCTTTTCGCGCTGCATCCATAGTTGGTAAAGCGGCACGATTGTCTGCTCCAAGATCAATTACTAACTCATGGGGAGTTATTGCCCCAGGTCCTATTCGGTTAATAAGCGATGAGAGTGCCTGAGATGATTCAAGATTAGATGGGATTGCCGTAAGCGAGCTTGGCGTTATCGATAACCATAAAGCGCACGTAGCCATGATCGCAAGGCTTATCAATGCGCCGATAAAGGTTGTTTTAGGTTTACGGACAACAAATCGCGCAACCCTTGCCCACGAGCCTTCGAGCAAATCGGTAGGAGCGATAAGTCCTGAAAAACCAATAGTCGATACTGCTGGGCGGCCAAGCACAGCCAGTAGAGCAGGCGTTAAAGTCAGTGCAGCAAGCATCGCAGCAAGTGGAACGATTAATCCTGCCGCACCCAGTGATTGCACAAACGGTACGGGAACAAAGAACAGTGTTGCCAGAGCAATCGAAACAATGGTGCCTGATGTAAGTACGGTACGGCCTGCCGTCCCCATAGTTGAAACAATCGCATCGTTAACTTTTATATCGGGATTGGCGCGAAGTTCTCGGCGATAGCGATGGATAACTAAAAGTGAGTAGTCAACTGCAAGGCCAAGGCCGATGAGTTCTACGATATTGGGTACGTATAAAACCATGAGCGTTCTTTGAGCAAGAAGGTAGATTAAAAATAAAGAGAGAGAAATCGATGCAGCGGCAAGAATAAAGGGCAGCAAAACCGCTGCAGAGGCGCCCAGAATGAGAAGCAAAAGAAGTAACGCAATGAGGATTGCTACAACTTGACCCCTGTGAAGATCATTAGCTAGCACTGGTGAGACGTCGCGATTGATTGCAGGTGGACCAGTTACAAGCGCCCCGGCTAAACCCTGTGCCGCAAGGCCTTGTCGAAGAGAGTCTGTCTGCGCGGCTGCATCTAAGAGATTTAGCGGTGTCGAAATGCTGGCAAGCAAAACTCCGCCAAAAGCCCTCTGTTGAGTTACTTCAGAACCCGGTATGACATGGGATGCCTTTTGAAGTGAATCTTTATATCCCTGAATCTGCGCAAGTGTGGACTGTGGATATTTATAGATGACGGTAAAACTGCCCTGTGTATTTTCACCGAACTCTGTATTTAAAACCGCATCGGCCTGAGCAGACTTGCTCCCAGGTGTAACAAGTGACGTCGTCAAGTACTCATCAATGTGTGCACTGGCATAAAATCCAGCGGCCATGATCGCGATCCAAACACCAACGACAGCAAATCGATTTCGAACCATCACGTTCGTCCACCGAGCCATCATGTAGTGAAGTCTAATGATTTGCAGAATTATTCCACCGCCTTTAGGCTTGCAACGTTTAAGGGGAGTACCTCACTACAGCTACCTCGTCAATACGGTGTAAAAACCCGGGGCGCTGGCCGATTATTCGGTTAGGGAGACCTTGACCATGTTATATCCATGGCTATCAAGGGAGTTTCAGATGCAGGTTACTACAGGTATTTGGCTGGCAACAGTTGGCTTAATTGCACTACTGATTCTGATTGATCTTTTCACGGCGAGCAGAAAGCCTCATGAAGTAAAGTTCAAAGAGGCTATTTCATGGACTCTTTTCTATGTAGGTATCTCGATTGGATTCGGAGTCTGGGTATGGAACTACTTCGGAAATACTTTCGGCACCGAGTTTTTTGCAGCATATCTAGTCGAGTACTCGCTCTCGGTCGATAATCTCTTCATTTTTGTCATTATCTTGGCGCAGTTCGCGGTTCCAAATGCATATCACCAAAGGGTTCTGCTCATCGGAGTATTCCTCGCCCTTATTTTCCGTGCAATCTTTATTGCTCTGGGTGCAGCAGCTATCGCCTCATTTTCTTTCACCTTTGTGATTTTTGGTGCAATCCTTATTTGGACCGGAATTGCGCTCTTCAAGCACTGGGATGAGGATCCAAACCCCAATGATAATTTCTTGGTGCGCAAAATTAGAAGCTCAATTGCGATGGTTGAAGATTTTCAGGGAACAAAGTTATTCGTACGTTTGAACGGAAAGCGTTTTGCAACACCTATGTTTCTAGTCATTATCGCGATTGCATCCACTGATTTACTTTTTGCGCTAGATTCGATACCTGCAACATTTGGTGTTACTTCTCAAAGCTTTCTTGTCTTTAGTGCCAACGCCTTTGCCCTCCTTGGCCTGCGTGCCCTGTACTTTCTTCTCAAAGGCCTCCTTGATAAGCTGATTTATCTCTCGCTCGGGCTCTCCTTTATTTTGATCTTCATCGGAGCCAAACTCATAGTGACCTTTCTCCATGAGGAGTTTTCAGAGATTCCAAAGATTCCAACCGTCATGAGCCTTGGAGTTATTGCATTAATCCTGGCGGTTTCAACCGCAGCCAGCCTTATCAAAAGCAGCTCCGATCCTGCTGCCAAGGCGCACGCAGGTCGAATAACGGCTCAAAAAACAGATAAATCAGAGTAAATCCTTGAAATCGCGCGAATTTTTCCTCTAACTCGCGTGGTTTTGCCTCATTCACAGGCCTTTGCTGGCAGGATTCACTCTATTAACTTCAAC
>WLOR01000122.1 GCA_009699165.1 Actinomycetota bacterium
CACAGTGCTGATACATCTGAGTAACTAAAGCGCCAACCTCATCTGATGTCTCGCCCTTTGTTTTTAGCGCGACCAAAAACTCTTTGATGCGCTCTGTCTCTGCTCGTCCTTCAAGGATTTCCTGCATACACCACTGGACTTGCTCAATCCCTAAATCTAATCCACTTTCCAAAGTTGAAATATGGGCTTGCCACAGCTGCTCTGACATTGGCAGCGAATTAAATCGTTACGAGTTTCGTGCCACGTAAGAGTTGCGCTGCAGTATGTGCAAGCGTGAATGGATCTATTGGATGAACCACTGAGGCCTCGGCCATCGACCAAGCTGCTAGCCATGAATCCTGGACTCGCCCCGTGATAACTAAAACTGGAGGGCAGTTGAAGACTTCATCTTTTAATTGGCGTGCGATTCCCATACCACCTTCGGGGGCGGACTCCCCATCTAATATGAATAGATCGACATGAGAACCCGAATCAACAAAGGCTCGAAGCGCTGGGCCAGTGGCAAACTCATGTATCGAGTGCTCTGAGATGTCGGCAGCTGTTCGTCGCCCGAGGGCTGAAACTATCGTTGCCCGTACAGAGGAATCATCTGAGTAGATGACTATCTGCTTCTTAGGAGTGTGATTACTCATGGTGGGATTCTAGAACTAAAGAGACGAGAGAGAAAGCGCAAAATGCCCCAAAGAAAAGTGACCTGTTTCATGCAAAAAGAGTGCTAAACCCGACTTGATTTAAGGGGCCTTGCAGGACAGCGAGCCTGTTTTAGGGCAGAATCGCCCCATGTCTAGCGCTGCCGTAACGGCCCATCACAAAATCACACGTCCCAATGCTGTAGCTGTCGGCACGATCGTCTGGCTCTCTAGCGAGTTGATGTTCTTTGCTGCACTCTTTGCTATCTACTTCACTACTCGTGGGGTGCAAGGGCCAGCTATATGGCATGAATCAAATCACCTGTTGAACATTGCCTTCGCAGCATTTAATACAACAATCCTGGTTCTCTCATCGGTTACTTGCCAATTTGGAGTCTTTGCAGCAGAGCGTTTTCAAAATCATAAGAGCGGGAAGATGTATCAGATCAATAAGTGGGGAATGCGCGAATGGTTCTCGCTTACATTTTTGATGGGTGCGTTCTTCGTAGGAGGTCAGATTTACGAGTACGCCTCACTTGTGCATGAAGGACTTACGCTCTCATCAACTGCCTATGGTTCAGTGTTTTTCATTGCAACGGGTTTTCACGGACTTCACGTTACTGGCGGATTAATCGCTTTCTTAATCGTGATTGTCCGTGTTTCAAAGGCTCGCCGATTTACAAGCGGTCAAGCAACGACAGCAATCGTTGTTTCCTATTACTGGCACTTCGTAGACGTAGTATGGATTGCACTTTTCTCTGCAATCTACTTGATTAAGTAAGGGAGAGAAGAGACGTGAAAAGGCTTTCTCAATATCGCCGTCATAAAGCTGCGGCTCCATTGTTATTAATAGTGGCTCTTTTAGGCATTGGCACATCTTTTAATGTTGCAAGCGCCTCTATCAAGAGCGTTCCATCTACTTTCGCGCGCTCGGCCGCCATTGATGAGGGAAAGCAGATTTTCTTAAAAGGTTGCTCTTCATGTCACGGTCTCAATGCTGAAGGCGGATCGATTGCGCCCTCATTAATTGGCGTGGGTGCTGCTTCAGTGGACTTTCAAGTTGGAACAGGTCGCATGCCTATGGCGGATATGAGCACTCAAGCAACACGCAAAAAGCCGGTATATAACGCCGAGCAAACTGCAGCACTTGCTGCATATGTTGCATCCCTTGCTCCTGGACCTGCAGTACCTACTGACGCAGTCTTAAACTACGAACGCGATGGAAACACAGCGCAAGGTGGCGAACTTTTTAGAAACAACTGCGCCATGTGCCACAACTTTGCTGGCCAAGGTGGCGCACTCACTCAAGGTAAGTACGCTCCAACTTTGATGGGTGTCGAACCAAAATATATTTATGAAGCCCTCATAACTGGGCCGCAGTCAATGCCTGTTTTTAGTGACAAGACAATCACTCCCGCTGAAAAACTATCGATTATCAAGTGGATTAAATCTGCCGAGGCTGAACCAAATCTCGGTGGAGCAACTATGGGTCGAATTGGGCCAGTTACCGAAGGACTGTTGGCTTGGGTGCTTGGCCTTGGCCTTCTTATTGCTGTTGCCGTCTGGTTAACAACGAAAGCGAGATGAGTACCGTGTCCAAAGATATTGAACCTATGAGCGATCCAGGTCCAGCAGGCCATGTCCTGCGAGCTGCCGATGTAAGTCCGCGCTCTGAAAAACGAGCCGAACAGCAAGTAGCGATTCTCTTCGGGCTATCTGGAGTTGGTTCATTACTTCTTATCTACTCCTATGTCTTCGTTGCCAAAGATATCTTTATTTTTATTCCAGTGATGGGTAATCAAAACGCGCAACAACTTGGCTTAGGTATTGGAATGGCGATGTCGCTCTTCTTCCTAGGTATGGCGGCAATTCACTGGGCCAAAACCTTGATGCCCGAGACAGAGGTTGTTAACCATCGACATGAGTTCCGATCATCTGATCAAGATCGTGAAGAGCTAATCCAAACCGTCAAGAGTGGTGTTGCGGGAGTAAAACTTGGCCGTCGTAAGTTAATTAAGGGCTCACTCGCAGCATCAATGGGCCTCTTCGCCTTACCACCAGTATTACTTCTTAGAGATCTGGGTCCCCTTCCCAAAAAGCAGTTGGAGACAACTAGCTGGAAAGCTGGAACTCGGTTAGTGACTGACCCAGGTAATCGTCCAATCTTGGCATCTGATCTTGAAGTGGGTGCGGTTGTACAGACTCTTCCAGCAGTTGCTGAGGGAACGGAGAGATTGTTGAGTGATATCGCTAAGGATCCGGTACTACTGATCAGACTTCGTCCAGAGGATTTTCAACTAACACCTGAGAAGTTAGCGATGACCCACGATGGAATTATCGCTTTCTCAAAGATTTGCTCACACATGGGATGTGCTGTTGCACTGTATGAACAGCAGACTAAACATTTATTGTGCCCATGCCACCAATCAACTTTTGATGTAACGCGTGGGGCAAAAGTTATTTTTGGACCTGCCGCACGTCCACTTCCTCAGTTAGATATCACTGTCGATGCAGAAGGATATTTAGTTGCTCGTGCACCTTTTAGTGAACCTGTCGGACCTAGTTTTTGGGAGCGTAACTCACAATGACAACAGCTGAAAAAAGAGTTGGCGCAGTTGCAAACTATGTTGATGAGCGCATAGGTGCCGCTGGTTGGGTCAAGAAATCCCTCAATAAAGTCTTCCCCGATCACTGGTCTTTCATGCTCGGTGAAGTGTGTATGTACTCTTTTATTATCTTGCTACTGTCGGGAACTTTTTTAACCCTGTGGTTTGATCCATCGCAACGCGATGTAATTTATGAAGGCGTATACGCACCCCTCAAGGGATTAAAGATGTCGGCCGCCTATGCATCTACGCTCGACATTTCCTTTGAAGTTCGTGGTGGACTATTGATGCGTCAGATTCATCACTGGGCTGC
>WLOR01000123.1 GCA_009699165.1 Actinomycetota bacterium
CGCAAGCTCATTGGTAAGGTGGAGCAAAAGGGCTATACCTTAGTGCCACTCAATCTCCATTTTTCCAAAGGGAATGTGAAGTGTGAAATTGGTCTGGCAAGAGGTAAAAAACAGCACGATAAACGTGCCACCACTAAAGAGCGTGAATGGGAAGTACAAAAAGGACGTATCGCTAGAGGCGATTTAAACGCTTAACCCTCCAAAAACTGGGTTAGACTGGGCTCAGAGCTAATATTTGGTCACATATGCACTAATTTAGTGCAATACAGCACCAAGCTGCTTCAAATCATTCAATTTATTCCCAATAAAGGCATTAGTTTTATAACTATGAAATTGCCTTTTGATGAAATGCTCGACGCCGCAGGTAAAGCGCGTCCCCACTACCAAATTTTTCATAATTGGTTAAAGCAGCAAAGTGACACTCTTATGGGTCTCAAGCGCGCTGAAGCTGACCTCATTTTTAGACGTGTGGGTATTACCTTCGCCGTTTATGGGGATGACTTGGGCGCAGAAAGAACCATCCCTTTTGATCAAGTGCCTCGCATTTTTACGGCTAAAGAGTGGGAACAGCTAGAAGCTGGACTACGCCAACGCGTTAAAGCACTCAACCGTTTTATCTACGACGTTTATCACGATGAAGACATTATCAAAGCCGGCATAGTACCTGCTGAGCAAATCTATAACAACGCACAATACCGCCCTGAGATGCGAAACGTGAGTGTGCCGCGCGATATCTACGCGCAAATTGCGGGCATTGATATTGTGCGTGCAGGCGAAGGTGAGTTTTATGTTCTAGAAGATAACTTACGCGTACCTTCTGGTGTGTCCTATATGGTTGAAGATCGCAAGATGATGATGCGCCTCTTCCCAGACCTATTTCAAAAATATCGCATTGCCCCAGTAGAGCACTATCCAGATCTTTTATTAGAGTGTTTGAAGTCTGTTAAGCCAGATGACGTGAAGAAGCCTAATGTGGTTGTGCTTACACCAGGCATGTACAACTCGGCCTACTTTGAGCACAGCTATCTTGCGCAGCAAATGGGCGTAGAGCTAGTGGAAGGTAAAGACTTGTTTGTAAAGAATGAGCAAGTCTTTATGCGTACCACTCAAGGTCCTGAGCGGGTAGACGTCATCTATCGCCGTGTTGATGATGACTTCTTAGATCCTCTCGCATTCCGATCTGATTCCACTCTGGGTGTTGCTGGCCTCTTATCTGCGCATCGTGCAGGGAATGTGACCTTAGCGAATGCAATTGGTACTGGTATCGCAGATGACAAATCAATCTACCCTTATGTCCCAGAGATGATTGAGTTTTATCTTGGTGAGAAACCCATTCTCAATAACGTCCCCACATTCCAATGTCGCAAATCGGATGATTTGGCTTACACACTAGCCAATCTTGAAAAGTTAGTGGTTAAGCTGACGCATGGCGCCGGTGGTTACGGTATGTTGGTGGGTCCTGCTTCTACTAAACCAGAGATTGAAGAATTCAGAAAGCATCTGATCGCCAATCCAGATAAATACATTGCCCAGCCTACTCTGGCACTCTCCACCTGCCCAACCTTTGTTGAGTCTGGCATTGCGCCAAGACATATTGATCTAAGGCCTTTCGTACTCTCTGGTAAGACCATCAAGATGGTGCCAGGCGGATTGACAAGGGTTGCCCTCAAAGAAGGCTCTTTGGTAGTGAACTCCTCTCAAGGTGGCGGCACTAAAGATACTTGGGTATTAGAAGAGTAAGAGGAATAAGAAAAACATGTTAAGTCGTACCGCTGATTGTCTTTATTGGATGGCTCGTTACACAGAGCGCGCAGAAAATACGGCGCGTATGTTAGATGTGAACCATCAGACCTCCCTACTTCCACAACCAGCCGAGTTCTTAGAGCAGAGTTGGAAAAAGTTACTAACGATTTCTAAATTAGAAGAAGCATTTCTGACTAAGCACGATGTCATCAATCGTGAAAATGTACTGGATTTCATGATCTATGAAACCAGCAATCCTTCTAGCATTGTTTCTTGTTTATATGCCGCTCGCGAGAACGCCCGCGTGATTCGTGGAAAGATCACCTCTGAGGCTTGGGAAACCCAAAATACTACCTGGCTAGAATTACAACGCATTCTGGAAGCAAGGCACCAAGCCGATCCTAGCCGATTGCTAGAGTGGGTCAAACACCGTTGCCATCTCTTTAGGGGGGTGCTTTATGGCACGATGCTCAAGAATGAGGCTTTCTACTTTATCAACGTAGGAACCCTGCTGGAGCGCGCAGACAACACGGCACGGATTCTTGAAACGAAGTATGAACATCAAGATGCACTGAAAGTATTGGATCCTAAAAAAGGCTCTGATGATGGCACCGATGGTGAATTCTTTGATTTCTATCACTGGGCAGCCTTACTACGTTCAGTATCTGCTTTCGAAATTTATCGTCAGATTTATTCTGACCAAGTCACACCAAAGCAAGTGGCTCAGCTTTTAATCTTCAATAGACAAATGCCCCGTTCATTGGTTTGCTGCGTTAACGAGTTAATTCCCTTGATCTCAGAAGTAAAGAACCAGCAATCCAAAGAAATTGAACGTCTATTAGGAAAACTCAAAGCAAGCTTAGATTATTCTGATATTGACGAGGTGTTTGATCAGGGTTTAGAAGAGTTTATTGAAGTCTTTTTGGAGCGCATTAACCACATCGCTGATGAGTTCAGTAATGCCTACCTCATCCCCTTGGCTGTTGCCTAAAACTCTACAAAGATTATATGCACTTAAAAATTCGGCACCGTACGGAATACCGCTACGAAACTCCTGTGCGCTACTCCATTCAAGAATTACGCTTGACACCACTTTCCTCTTCAGGACAACAAGTCGATAAATGGAAAATTAGCACCCCGATCAAGGCATCTAACTCCATCGATACTTTTGGCAATCTCTGTAGTGTATTTGTACAAGAAAGTCCCTATACCTCGATGATGATTGAGGCTGACGGTGAAGTGCATACCGAGGATGCCTTTGAGTTTATTGATGATGCAAAAGCAGTTTCCCCTTACTTTTTGCTTCAACAAACTAATCTCACAGAGCCGACCAAGGAAATGCTGGAGTATTTCTCATATGGCCTTCCAAAGAAAAATTCAGTTGATCAAGTACTTAAATTATCCGAGGCAATTCAAGGTTTGATTGCGTACTCTCCTGGGCAAACAAACTTTGCTACTACTGCAGCCCAATCGTTCGCCATGAAATCGGGTGTTTGCCAAGATCATGCCCACATCATGCTCGGACTTTGTCGTGCCTCCAATATCCCAGCGCGTTATGTCAGTGGTTATTTCTTTGCTGAAGAATCCCCAAATTTGGCAAGTCATGCATGGATTGATTTTTGCAGTGATATTGAAAAAGGGATTTGGACGAGTGTTGATATCACGCATGCCTGTTTGGTCGATTCTCGCCATATTAGATTAGCAATAGGACGTGATTACTACTCTGCTGCACCTGTTAAAGGGGTGCGCTCTGGTGGTGGTGGCGAAGAGCTGAGCGCTAGTATCTC
>WLOR01000124.1 GCA_009699165.1 Actinomycetota bacterium
CCAAGATAATCCCATGTTGCTCGACCGCATAATGAATTTCATATCCATAATAGTCAGCGTAAGTATAATTTCGTTGGAATCGAAATTAACCAAAAAATTCGGTGGGAAGTCTTGAGATCCTTGCGGAATAACTCGATGACCCTCCACGCCGAATTTAGCATTTGCAAATATATCTCTCTCAGCGCTCCAAGTACTCCCCCCATCTTCGGAAAGTAGGAAAGTTGGATTTCCACCCTTGCACTGCTCTAGAAGAATTCGACTGCCATCCTTGGAGGCTTGAAGGTGGACTCCGGGGCAAGAATAAACATTGGGTTTTGTAATCAGAACTGCTGCTCCAGAACGAGTCAGGCCTGTAACTTCCTGTGTTCCTTTAACAAAATATGTGCTTCCCCCATAATTTTGATTAGGACCAGGATTAAGTATTTTCTGGTAGACCAAGAAAATACCATCACCATTTTCCGTGGTATCCATTGCGTAATATGAAATATTTTCGGACAATCCAGGGACTACAGTTACGTGGAGAGGTTGCTCATTCAAATTACTAATAAAAAGACCACTTGAAATCGGACTGGAAACACCTCTTTCAATCGGAAACGCCGTAATAATACTTTCGCCTTTAGAACTGATCTTGAGAATCGGTTCTTGCCCAAATGAGACAATTTTGGCAACTTGACTAGTCCAAGGATTTAAGTAAGAGCCCCAAGTATCGCCGTAATCTCGCGACACAAATTTTGTGTTGAAACTAGTATTTCCATTTCCACCCACCTCTACTCCAACCACCAACAAAACCATTGTCTTTCCATCAGCCGATATTTCCAGTTTAAAACCTTGCAGTTGCATCCGTTTTTGCAACATCAGATCATTTATCAATCCCCATGTTTGGCCACCATCTAGACTTACTCGTGAATAGATTGAATAACTGAGCAATCCCTCATTAATTTGCCAGGCTTGGGCGATAACTTTTCCATCCAAGGATGATGCTGAGAGAACTCTTGGAGAATCAAGAGGGACCGATGTCTGATTTTGAAATGCGAACATCTCTTCCGAAGCTAACTCGTTTGCGCTGACGGAAGTAGCTGAGACAAATGTCGCGCAAATAATCAGGAGGCATATCTTCTTCCAAAATCGACCTCGAATCATTCCAATGCCCTAACTATTTGAGTCTCGTGAACCACTCAACCAAAAACGTATTAATTAAAGCCTATACCTGTGAGAAATGTTATCAAGATCGAAGAACAATTTTGATTTCATTTTCTAGATATTGGCTTTGTTCGAACTTATAACCAGGAAGTCGTCCTAGATTGAGTAAATGTGGCCAGAACCAATTCGAGTTATTACGACTAATCCGACGAATCTCGGTCTCTCGTTCGATCCCAGTACGGTCCACTTAAAGGTTTCTAAACTTCTACTTTGTTAATCTCCCCTGCGATATCTGAGAATGCCCACAGATCAATTGCATCTAAATCCAAAATCCGTATTCCGTGGACCTTTAAAGTATCTGAGATCTGTGCCCTGTGTTCGGTGGCATGATGAATCGACTGTGAAATTATGGTTGAACGTGAGCGCCCAATCTCTACTCCATCACGTATATACATATCCACTTGATCGGGTTTATGAGAGGCAAGTCGTAGTACCTCATCGGCTTGTGCGCAGTATTTTTTAAGATCAGCAAGCGGTATGACCATTTTTTGATTTAATCCCGAGGAGACAGCGATACCAGAGACTCTGTGCGCGTATCCCCCGGACGCCAACACGATGTGGTTGGCCAACTCTTGAATCGACCAATCATCTTCGGTGAGCCGAAGCTGCCAATCTGAATCCGTGAGGCTTTCAAGTGTGGAAAGAACATATTGATTTGCCCACGCCATATGCAGTAACAACTTCTCTTGATTAAGCATTTTTAACCCCTAACTCTGGCTTTTCAATCAAAAACATTACACTCCAATAACACGTGAAGGCTACAAATATCCCACCATAGATGTCTATCAAGAAATGTTGATGTAAGAAGACCGTGGCTGGAAGAATTGTTAGAAACCAGAACATAAGCGACCAAGTTAAACGTGGAGCGTATTTTCGCAAACGCCAGAGTGCAATTATTGAAATTACCGACCAAGTTACGTGGTTGGAGGGAAAACCATTGAGCGGTTGATCATTTCCATATACAACGTGAACCAAGATCCAATCAAATACTGAATTGCCGCTAACTGGCGTACGTGGAACTTGGGTTTGAAATAAAGCGTATGCAATGTCAAGACAGCATTGGCCAATGATGATAGACAAGCCATTGACAAGGAAACTTTTATACCCGCCAATTTTCAGTGAGATTACAGGCACTACTGCAGCAGCCAAGAGATGAAAACTCAGATATGGAACAACAAAGATTGAGACGATTGGGATTTTGGCATCAAGCCAGCCCTTCATGATCAATGGCTCATAACTGTATGAGGCCTTATTGAAAATCTCGTAAGAGAGAAATGCCAGAATAATTCCAACGAATGTAAAGGCAACCCCAATCTTTTCCTGTTTGCTCAAATTCATTTTCATGCTGCGATATTAGTCTCATGAGAGGCATCTCTCGCTGTACTGGTCAGTCGGATTTTTTACATATTTAGAATCACCCAATGAGTACTTCGAGCGCCTTGCCAAAGATCATCCAAGGCGGAATGGGTATTGCAGTCTCATCGTGGAAAATGGCGCAGGCCGTATCTCGAACCGGCCAGCTTGGAGTTGTCTCAGGCACTGCTATCGATGCAGTGATATCTAGAAGGCTGCAAGATGGTGACCTCGATGGCTCTGTTAGGCGAGCTTTGTCGTATTTTCCAGATCAAGAGTTTGTTGCCGAAGTTCTTAAACGATATTTCATTGAGGGCGGAAAGGGCACTGGAGATCCATACCTTCTAGTGCCAAAATTGAGCCTGCATCCAAGCGAGTTTGCCTCTAAATTATTAGTCGCTGCCAACTTCACCGAAGTCTGGCTAGCTAAAGAGGGGCATCAGGGATTAGTAGGCATTAATCACCTCGAAAAGATTCAACTTGCTACACCCGCCGCTATCTATGGAGCAATGCTGGCTGATGTCAACTATGTTTTGATTGGCGCTGGAATTCCAAGTGAGGTTCCACGAATTATTCGTGATCTCATCGACCACAAGAGCACAAATATTTCGATCACGGTTGAAAACGCAACTGTGAAATACTCTCTGAAATTTGATCCCAGCATTATTAAAGGAGATAAAAGAACTCCTTTGAACAGGCCAACTTTTCTTGCCATTGTTTCATCTCATGCATTAGCGGCGTATCTAAATCGTGATGAGGAGATTCGACCAGATGGCTTTGTTATAGAGGGAAGTTCTGCGGGAGGTCACAACGCACCGCCAAGAGGAAGCTCCCCCATAGGCCCTGATGGGCAGTCACGGTTTTCAGAAAAAGACGAGGCGGATATATCTAAGGTCGCCGCTATTGGTCTGCCTTTTTGGCTAGCCGGTGGTTATGCCACTCCACTAAAACTTCAGCAGGCCATAGATC
>WLOR01000125.1 GCA_009699165.1 Actinomycetota bacterium
GAGCTTCAAGGGAAGTTAAAGTTTGCCTGTCTCTTTATTAGCCATGACTTAGCGGTCGTTGATATCTTGTCTCACCGCATTGCAGTGATGCAAAACGGACTGCTGGTTGAAGAGGGCGATCGAGATTCGATTCTGCAGAACCCTAAAAACGACTATACGCGTCGCTTGATTTCGGCCGTACCTGTTCCAGATCCTGCAGAGCAGCGTATTCGCCGAGAGGCTCGTTTAGCTCTCAAAAACTAAAAAAAACCTTTGAGCTAATCGCTGGCCTGACCGCTGCGATGCTTATAGCGACCTAAGAAGTCTGACTTCATATCGCGCAAGTTCCCATCCAGGAGCGCTTGACGCATCTGATCGACTAGGCGCACTATGAAACGCTCATTGTGAATAGTCGCAAGCGTTGCCGCGATGATTTCTTTGCCACGAAACACATGGTGCATGTAAGCCCTTGTGTAGTGCGTACACGTGTAACAGTCACATTCATCGTCTATAGCGGTGAAATCGCGCTTAAAACGGCTGTTAGACAGGTTAAAACGCCCCTCCATCGTATATACAGCGCTGGTGCGTGCAATTCGTGATGCTAAAACACAGTCGAAGGTATCGATTCCATTTTCAACGCCGACAAAGAGATCTTCTGGTGCACCAATTCCTAATAAATGTTTTGGCTTATTCTCGGGCAGAGTCTGATTTACCCATGAAACGATTGTGCCGAGAGCACTCTTATCTAATGCGCCACCAATTCCAAAGCCATCAAAGCTCTGAGTTGAAGACTCCATCGATCCCAAATCTGCGGCAGCCTTCTTTCGAAGATCTTCATATTGAGCACCTTGAATCACACCAAAGAGGGCTTGATATGGCTTATCACTGCGCTCCTCGGTCAGACGTTTATGTTCATCTAAGCATCGGATTGCCCATGCATATGTGCGCTCCATGGCTAGCTCTTGATAGGGACGAGTGTTGTGCAAAGTTGTGCACTCATCAAAGGCGAAAATAATGTCGGCACCAATTTTATGTTGAACCTGCATTGAGACTTCTGGAGTGAAGCGATGCATCGACCCATCTAAGTGAGATTTAAATGTAACGCCTTCATCATCGACATGTGCAAGACGTTGCTTGTTATCTGCGATCACATCATCTCGACGGAAAGTCTGAGCATCCATCGCCAAGACTTTCTTAAAGCCAACGCCGAGTGATAAGACTTGAAAGCCACCAGAATCTGTAAACGTTGGCCCCGGCCAGTTCATGAATTCACCTAGCCCGCCAGCCTCATCAAGGATATCTGCGCCAGGCTGCAGATATAAATGATAAGCATTTGCAAGCAGTGCCTGCGCACCCAGATCGGCCATCGCTTCAGGAAGCACAGCTTTAACTGTGGCCTTTGTACCTACAGGAATAAAAGCAGGAGTTTGAATCTGCCCATGCGGAGTTGAGATAGTGCCAACTCGCGCTAGCGAGTCGGCCTCGGCGTGTTTTATCTCAAAAGAAAAATTCACTCGCTACCAAATCTGAACGCGTGATTTTTCATCAAGCCATAGTGCATCGTTTTCGGTAACACCGAAGGCTTCATAAAATGGGGTGAAATTACTGACGATCGTGTTGCAACGGAATTCACTAGGGGAGTGCGGGTCTGTTGCTATGCGTCGACGTTGCTCCTCGGGGCGAACTTTGCCTCGCCACACTTGTGCCCATCCAAAGAACAGACGTTGCTCGCCAGTTAATCCATCGATGAGCGCAGACGGCGCACCGCCAAGGGAGATTTGGTATGCCTTGTATGCAATTGCTAGTCCACCCAAATCTCCGATGTTTTCACCGACAGTAAGAGCACCGTTAACCGTTATATCAGGTGCCTCTTCTGGATGAAGTTGGTTGTACTGTTCAATTAACGCTTGTGAGCGAAGTTCAAATGCCGCGCGGTCGGCATCACTCCACCAATTATTAAGGGCCCCATCGCCGTCGTACTTTGAACCTTGGTCATCAAAGCCGTGGCCGATTTCGTGGCCGATAACCGCGCCAATTCCACCGTAGTTAACGGCGTCATCTGCAGTAAGGCTAAAAAATGGAGGCTGCAGAATCGCCGCTGGAAAGACAATCTCATTCATAACTGGGTTGTAATAAGCGTTAACTGTTTGCGGGGTCATGTGCCACTCATCGCGATCTACCGGCTTGCCAATCTTTGCCAGCTCAAAATCGCGTTGAAACTTAGTTACATGGCCGATATTTGCAAAGAGATCACTCGGATTAGTGACAAGTGCGCTGTAGTCTCGCCACTTGTTGGGATAGCCAATCTTTGGTGTGAACTTACCAAGTTTTTCTAGGGCTTTAGCTTTAGTTTCTTGGCTCATCCAATCGATCTCATTGATACTCATGCGATAGGCCTCAATTAAGTTGGCAACGAGCTGCTCCATTCGCTCTTTAGCTGCAAGTGGGAAATGCTGGTCGACGTAGACTTTTCCTACCGCCTCACCGAGTGAACCTTCAACGACCGAGACGGCGCGCTTCCAACGCTCACGAATCTCTGGCGTACCCGAGAGTGTTTTGCCATAAAAGGAGAAGTTCTGATTGACCAGCTCACTTGATAGATATGGAGCCGAGCCGCTAATGATGCTCCACTGTAGCCAAGCGACCCATGAGTCGCGATCAAAGTTTTCAAGGATTGCAGACAGACCAGCAAAAAACGGTGGCTGCTGAACGATAACGGTCTCTAAAACCTGTGAAGGAATCTCGCCAGATGATAAGTAGAGGTCAAAATCAAAGGATGGCATTAAGGCAATAACCTCCGCTCTACTCATTTTGTTGTAGGTCAGAGTTGCATCACGATCTTTTACGGCATCAAAATGGTGGCTTGCCACGAGAGTTTCAAGTGCAAGAATCTTGTTTGCTAAATCTTTACCACCTGCGATTCCAACAAGTGAGAACATGGTCTCAACATGATCTAAGAAGGCAGTGCGTATAGACGCGTATTGATCCTCTCGATAGTAGGACTCATTGGGTAGAGAGATTCCCCCCTGTGCCAGATAAAGAATATTTGTTGATGCATCCATCTGGTCTGCATATATGAAGGAGCCAAAAATTCCACCGAGACCTTTAGACTCCAGATATGACATTGTTGAGATGAAATCTCTCAACGTTTGAATCGAATCGCACAAGGCTAGATCTTTAACGATGGGCGAGTAGCCCTTTTCTTCGATTGCTTCGGCTGCCATAAACGATGAATAGAGATCGCTAATTTTTTGCGCCTCACTGGAGCCGCTGGCACTTTCGATAATGGCTCGCACCTGCTTTTCAGAGAGATCTCGCAGGGCGATGAAGGCTCCGTCGCTTGCACGGTCTGCTGGAATCACGTTCGTTTTCAACCATTGACCGTTGAAGTAACGATAAAGATCATCTTGAATCCGTACCGACGAATCTATGTGCCCCATATCTAAACCACTTGTGCTTATACTCACGCGCGAAACCCCTTATAAAAATATAGTTGAA
>WLOR01000126.1 GCA_009699165.1 Actinomycetota bacterium
AATGCGCCAAAGAGCAATGATTGCTATGGCCCTTTCATGCAACCCATCCTTACTGATTGCCGATGAGCCAACTACTGCACTAGATGTCACAGTGCAGGCGCAAATTATTGACTTGCTCCGTGATTTACAGAAAGAGTTCAATACTTCAATTATTTTAATTACCCATGACTTAGGTGTAGTTGCTGAAACTGCCGATGACATTTTATTGATGTATGCAGGCAAAGAGATTGAATATGGAACCGTGCGCGATGTACTTCAAAAACCACAGCATCCATACGGGTGGGGTTTATTGACATCGATACCAAGACTTACGGGCGATCCAGATAAGAGCCTGGCTGCGATCCCTGGGACACCGCCCTCTTTGATTTCGGTACCAAGCGGCTGCGCTTTTCACCCAAGGTGTAGTTATGTTTCTCAAGTTGGAGCTGCCTGTTCTGACGCGATTCCTGAATTATTGCCGATTGGCCCTGGTGCTCGCCATCTAGTGCGCTGTCATTTAGAAAGCTCGGTACGCGAAGATATTTTTAGAACACAAGTGGAGCCAAACTTATGACAAGTATTTTAAAAGTAGAGGGATTAACGAAACATTTCCCCGGTAACAAGCATTCATTACTTGGCAAGCGCGATGTGGTTCAAGCCGTCGATGGCCTCACATTTGAACTCGCTAAAGGCGAAGCAATTGGCTTGGTTGGTGAATCTGGATGTGGAAAATCTACGACTGGACGATTAATCACAAGGCTATTAGAGCCCACAAGTGGAAAAATTGAATTTAACGGAATTGATATCACTCATTTATCAAACGCACAGATGCGTCCTATCCGTGAAGACTTACAGATTATTTTTCAAGATCCATATGCATCGCTTAATCCACGTCATACAGTGGGCACAATCGTGGCATCACCATTTCGTATTGGTGGGGTAACTCCAGAAGGCGGCACTAAGAAGCGAGTACAAGAGCTGTTGGAAATCGTGGGATTAAATCCTGAGCATTACAACCGCTATCCACATGAGTTCTCTGGCGGCCAACGTCAACGTATCGGCATTGCTCGTGCGTTAGCGCTTCGTCCTAAATTAATCGTGGCTGATGAACCGGTATCAGCACTTGATGTTTCAATTCAAGCCCAAGTCATTAACTTGCTTAAAGATCTGCAAAAGCAGTTCGATATAGCCTTTATCTTTATCGCCCATGACCTTGCGGTAGTGCGCCACTTTGCTCAGCGAGTCGCAGTAATGTATTTAGGCAATATCGTTGAAATCGCCGATAGAGACACTCTCTATAGCAGTCCAAAACACCCTTATACGAAAGCACTTCTATCCGCTGTTCCTGAAGTAGATCCGGATGCCATAGGTTCGAGGGAGAGAATTCGATTAACTGGGGACGTGCCAAATCCCATTAATCCTCCATCCGGATGTCGTTTCAGAACTCGATGCTGGAAAGCGCAAGACATTTGTGCAACTAATCCACCAGAGTTGCTTCACATTGGAAGCTCACAGGTAGCTTGCCATTTTCCCGAACAGTAAATCATGAAAGTTTTAACTGTCAACATCACTTCGGTGGTGCATGAAGGGGAATGGACTGGAAGTGAAGGAAAAACTGGAATTGATAAGCGTGCAGTATCTGGAGGGGTAAGTTTTGCACGTGAGCAGTTAGATAATGATGTTATCGTTGATCGCAAACATCATGGTGGTTACCACCAAGCTGTTTATGCTTATGCTCGAGAAGATGCTGATTGGTGGGAAAAAGAGTTAGGTATAACAATCGACAATGGACGATTCGGTGAGAATCTCACGACATTAGGTATTGATGTGAACGCTTCCATTATCGGTGAGCAATGGAAAATCGGTTCGACCGTTTTAGAGGTTTCGCAACCACGAATCCCGTGCCGTGTATTTGCAGGATTCTGGAATCGACCAACGCTAATTAAAGAGTTTATGGCAGCTGGAAAACCGGGCACTTATTTAAGGATTATTCAAGAGGGCGAAATTCAAGCAGGAGATGAAATCGAAGTGATCCATGTTCCACCTCATGGAATTAAAATCTCAGATGTATATGCAGCAAAGAATGGCGAGCGTTCAAGAATCAAAGCGATTGCCGAAGTCAAAGAACTATCACCTGAATATCAGGAGTGGGCTAAATCCCTTCATTTGTAAGCCTTTCCATGCATTGCTCTGCCCGATAGGCTGGCCCGCATGACTTCTCGGATTCTTCATGCGGCCACAGGTTCAAATCTCACTGCTAAAGGGTGGGCTCAAGAAGCTGCAATTCGTATGTTGCATAACAATCTAGATCCAGCCGTTGCAGAGCACCCTGAGAACTTAGTTGTCTATGGTGGTACGGGTAAAGCTGCGCGTAATTGGCCATCATTTGATGCGATCGTAAAATCACTTACCAATTTAAAAGATGATGAAACTTTATTAGTTCAATCCGGCAAACCAGTTGGGGTTTTTCAAACGCATGAGTGGGCTCCGCGAGTCTTAATCGCAAACTCTAATCTGGTGGGTGACTGGGCTAATTGGCCAGAGTTTCGTCGCTTAGAACATTTAGGTTTAACGATGTATGGGCAGATGACGGCAGGCTCTTGGATCTATATTGGAACTCAAGGAATCTTACAAGGAACATATGAAACTTTTGCTGCCGTTGCAAAAAAGCGTTTTAATGGCACGCTCCAGGGAACTCTGACATTAACTGGCGGATGTGGCGGAATGGGTGGTGCGCAACCTCTTGCCGTCACAATGAATGGCGGAGTTTGTTTAGTTATCGATGTTGATAAGTCACGCTTAGAAAAAAGAATTGAAACTAGATATTTAGATGAAATCGCCGATAACGTTGATGATGCTGTAGAACGAGTACTAAAAGCAAAATCCTTAGGTCTTCCCTTATCTGTTGGTTTAGTTGGAAATGCTGCAGAATTATTTCCGCTGCTGCTTTCAATGGATGTGCCAATCGATATTGTTACTGATCAAACGTCGGCGCATGATCCATTCTCATATATTCCAGCTGGGATTGATGTTCATAGCGCGGCACAGATGGCTAAAGATGATCCCGCCGATTTCACTAAGCGCTCACAAGCATCAATGGCAAAGCATGTTGAAGCCATGGTCGGGTTTATGGATAAAGGTGCCGAAGTTTTTGATTATGGTAATTCGATTCGCGATGAGGCCCGCCAAGGTGGATTTACGCGCGCTTTCGCCTTCCCTGGCTTTGTTCCGGCATATATTCGCCCGCTATTTTGCGAAGGTAAAGGCCCGTTTCGCTGGGTGGCTTTATCTGGAGATCCAAAAGATATTTACCGCACCGATAAAGCTGTCCTTGATTTGTTTCCAGAAAATGAAGGTCTGCATCGCTGGATAACAATGGCACAGGAAAAAGT
>WLOR01000127.1 GCA_009699165.1 Actinomycetota bacterium
AAATATAGAGAGGATGCAACGACCCCCATCGCGCCAACCCACGTGACACCATTGGCAGTGACTCCAACGCGCAGGGCTATAGCGGCTACGGGTGTTATCAATCTCGTAACCGCAGGTTTAAAAATTCCACTAATCATCAGTGCTCATCGTAGGCTGAGCACGTGAATTCCTCCGCATCGCCCCTCCATATCGCCGTGTATGGTCATGAGAGCGCCAGCCCTTCTGCCGTCGCTCTCGCCTTCGGTGGGCACTGCCCTACTGTCATCGACCCGGCCTCTGATTGCGCTATTTTTGCCGTAAACCCAGCGATGGGAATCGACCAACAGACGATCGAACTATGGCAAGCCTTCGATGAGTTCCAGATTCCCCGGATTGTTGTTGTCACTCATATCGAAAATCTAGAGGCCGATTTTGATGATGCTATTACCTTAGCTAACCGAGTCTTTGATCAAATGGCCACACCATATTTAGTTTTACATGATGAGGCAGGACTGCCGTGTGCTCTTATTGAGTTGGCCACAATGCGAATTATCGATTACTCCACAACACCGCCTGGTGATTTAGCGTGCGAACCTGAACATGAAACGTTGGTACAAGAGTTTCGTGACGAGTATCTCGAGCTTGTTTCATCGATGGGTGAGGGCGCATTTGCTGCCGGTTTACTTTTCCCAGCGATCCCGTTGTGGATTGAAAAGAGTATTGGTGTTGATGTGGTTGTTAAATACTTAAATCAACTTTCTCGCTGATTACCACGCCTTTGCAATTTCATCACGAGTTACATTGAGTAGTTGAGGAAGAATTTTTGTGCCACCGATAATCGGCATAAAATTTGCATCCCCGCTCCAACGCGGAACAACATGTTGGTGAATATGTTCTGCAACACCGGCACCTGAAATAGCACCCTGATTCATGCCGAGATTAAAGCCTTGAGGCGCTGAGACTTTGCGAATGGTATGCATCGCATGGGATGTGAGTGCCGAGATTTCATTTCTCTCCTCAGTCTCTAAATCCGTCAAGTCAGCTACATGCCGATATGCGCAGACCAATAGATGTCCTGGGTTGTATGGATAGAGATTTAACACGACAAAAGCATGGATCCCACGGTGAACAATTAGCCCCTCTTCATCGGAGGCAGTAGGGATTCGACAGAAGGGACACGCAATCTCATTATCTGCAAGCCGACGATTCTCCCCACGAAGATAATCCAGACGGTGTGGTGCCCAAAGACGAGCCCACTTATCGGGCATCCCTAAACCATCGATCTCCACCGTTAGACCTGTGTACGTTCGGCGATAACCTTTTTGATCATTGCTATCGCATCGGCAACTGGAACACCATTTTGCTGATCACCGTTACGGAATCGAAATGAAACTGCGCCAGCGGCCTGGTCTTCTTCGCCTGCAATAATCATAAATGGAATCTTCTGCAGCTGGGCATTTCGCACCTTCTTCTGCATTCGATCATCTGAACTATCGAGCTCTGTTCGAATTCCTGCTTGTCGCATCTGTGACATAACACCTGCAAGATAATCGGCAAAAGCATCAGCTACTGGGATACCAATCGCTTGGACTGGTGCAAGCCATGGTGGAAATGCCCCTGCATAGTGTTCGGTCAGAACTCCAAAGAATCGCTCTATCGAACCGAAAAGTGCACGGTGAATCATTACTGGTTGTTGTCGTGATCCATCACTGGCTGCATATTCAAGATCAAAGCGCTGTGGCAGTTGGAAATCGACTTGAATTGTAGACATCTGCCATGTTCGCCCGATTGCATCTTTAGCTTGCACAGAAATCTTTGGTCCATAAAAAGCTGCGCCACCCTCATCTAGGACAAGCTCGAGATTCTGGGCCGTTGCAGCTTTGCGTAGAGCCTCAGTTGCTTCATCCCAATCGGAATCTTCTCCAACTGATTTCTCTGGATTGCGCGTTGAAAGTTCTAAGTAGAAATCATTGAGCCCATAATCGCGCAGCAGATTCAATACAAAGGTTAGAAGTGAATCAAGTTCCCCCACCATTTGATCTTTAGTACAGTAAATATGCGCGTCGTCTTGGGTAAATCCCCGAGCCCTTGTTATTCCATGAAGCACGCCAGATTTTTCATAACGATAGACGGTACCGAATTCAAATAACCTTAAAGGCAGTTCGCGATATGAACGACCACGTGACTTATAAATTAAGTTGTGAAACGGACAGTTCATAGGTTTCATGTAGTACTGCTGTCCAGCACGCTTTACCGTTCCATCGGCATGTAGCTCCTCATCTAAAATCATTGGCGGATACATACCTTCTGAATACCATTGAAGATGACCAGAGGTTTCAAAGAGTGCGGCCTTGGTCAGATGCGGTGAATAAACAAATTCGTAACCCTCATCCTCGTGACGCTTGCGGGAGTAGTCCTCCATAGCGCGCCGAATGATTCCCCCTTTGGGATGAAAGACAGCAAGACCCGAGCCAATCTCTTCAGGAAATGAAAAGAGATCAAGTTCGGTGCCTAGTCGACGATGATCACGTTTTTCAGCCTCTGCTAAGAGCTCTAAATATCCATTGAGTTCGTCCTGAGATGACCAGGCAGTTCCGTAAACTCTTTGGAGCATCGGATTCTTCTCGGAGCCTCGCCAGTAAGCAGCGGCTGTACGCATTAATTTGAATGCAGGTATGTGCTTAGTGGATGGAAGATGTGGGCCTCTACAAAGATCACTCCACACGGGATTTCCATCACGGCCCAAATTATCGTAAATGGTTAACTCTGAGCCACCTACTTCAACACTCTCTTCGTCTGCAGCTGGGCCTTTTAGTCCGATAAGTTCGCACTTGTATGGCTCGTGGGCGAGCTCTTTAAGAGCATCTGCTTCAGTGATGACACGTCGCCTGAAACGCTGACCTTCTTTAATAATTTTGCGCATAGCGCTTTCGATTTTAAGCAAATCATCGGGGTTAAAAGTTTGTTGCGGTTCAAAGTCATAATAAAAACCATCTCGAATCGGTGGTCCGATTCCAAGGCGTGTATCTGCATAAATCTCTTGGACTGCTTGTGCCATGACATGTGCTGTTGAGTGGCGAAGCACAGATAAACCATCAGGGGACGAGATCGAAACGCCCTCGAGAATATCTCCAGACTTTAATTGCGACCAGAGATCTTTCAATGCTCCATTTATACGGGCAACAACAATCTCTTTATTGTCGGCAAAGATCTGGGTCGGCCGAATATCGGACTCGACTGTTCGAGCCAGGCCATCTACCGTAATTTCAATCATGGACATGGATTTAGTCTATCGAATGAAGCGCCGCTAACGCATGGATTTGCGCACTTAACGGCCCTGATGACTGCAATGCGCGCCCATTGATTGAGGCAACAGGTTGGC
>WLOR01000128.1 GCA_009699165.1 Actinomycetota bacterium
CTAAATCATTAAATGCTAGGCCAGCTTTATCGCGCTCTCCGTATCCCAACCAGCAGATGCGAGCAGGTAATCCTTGGAAAGCAACTTTTTCCTGTGCCATTGTTATCCAACGATGCAGACCTTCATTTTCTGGAAACAAATCAAGGACAGCTTTATCGGTGCGGTAAATATCTTTTGGATCTCCAGATAAAGCCACCCAACGAAACGGGCCTTTGCCTTCGCAAAATAGCGGTCGAATGTATGCCGGAACAAAGCCAGGGAAGGCAAAAGCGCGCGTAAATCCACCTTGGCGGGCTTCATCGCGAATCGAATTACCATAATCAAATACTTCAGCACCTTTGTCCATAAACCCAACCATGGCTTCGACATGCTTTGCCATTGATGCTTGTGAACGCTTAGTGAAATCGGCGGGATCATCTTTTGCCATCTGTGCCGCGCTATGAACATCAATCCCAGCTGGAATATATGAGAATGGATCGTGCGCTGACGTTTGATCAGTAACAATGTCGATAGGCACATCCATAGAAAGCAGCAGCGGAAATAGTTCGGCGGCATTTCCAACTAAACCAACAGATAAGGGAAGGCCTAAGGATTTTGCTTTTAGTACTCGTTCTACAGCATCATCAACGCTATCGGCGATTTCATCTAAATATCTGGTTTCAATTCTTTTTTCTAAACGTGACTTATCAACATCGATAACTAAACAAACTCCGCCATTCATTGTGACGGCAAGTGGTTGCGCACCACCCATTCCGCCACAGCCGCCAGTTAGTGTCAGTGTTCCCTGGAGTGTGCCGTTGAAACGCTTTTGCGCAACGGCGGCAAAAGTTTCATATGTTCCTTGTAAAATTCCTTGCGTGCCAATATAGATCCATGATCCTGCAGTCATCTGCCCATACATCGTTAAACCTAAATGTTCTAAGCGACGAAACTCCGGCCAATTAGCCCAATCCCCCACCAAATTTGAGTTTGCAATTAAAACTCGGGGTGCCCATTCATGTGTTTGAAAAACACCTACAGGTTTACCGGATTGCACTAATAGAGTTTCGTCATCTTTCAGATTAGTCAGTGACTTCACGATGGCATCAAATGAAGGCCAGTTGCGCGCAGCTTTACCCGTACCACCATAGACAACTAAGTTCTCAGGGTGCTCAGCAACGGCTGGATCTAGATTGTTATGTAACATACGAATTGCAGCTTCTTGAGCCCAACCTTGTGCAGTTAAGTTGGAACCAGTAGCTGCATGCAGAATGCGAGAAGTCATGCCGGCCAGCCTATCGGGCAAGCTATGCCTTGCAAAGTGTTATGAAAGCAGGTTTTTAGCCCACTCTTTATATTCGGGTGAAAGTTCTTTGACTTCGGCAATTTCATTGATTATTGAACGATCACCATTTTTTGCAGCATATAGATCAGAGATCTTAATTCCATGAGATGGAACATGAATCACTTCGATTTTATCTCCTGCTTGAATTTCGCCTTCTTGAATAATCCTTAAATAAGTGCCCGGTTTTCCGGCTGTCATGAACTCCTTAATCAGGGTTGGTCGATTCCAAAAACCTGCAAATACACGGCACGGGATTCGTGGTTGCGAAACTTCCAATATTGTCGAACCGATTTTCCACTGCTCACCGATAATGGAAGCGTTCACATCAATACCTACTGTCGTGAGATTCTCACCGAATCGTCCATTGTCGATAGAAGTTCCTAACTCTTTTTCCCACCAATCAGCATCCTCGCGCGCGTATGCGTAGACAGCTTGGTGATAACCACCATGGTGTTTGCGATCAATAATGACATCATTTTCCAACTGCTCATTTGCAAATTTAACAGCACCAGCAGCTGAGCGTTTGTCTATGCCAGTCTTACCTTCACTACCGGTCCATTCCCCTTCATGAACAACCGAAGTGATGTTGACCGTTAAAACTTTCATGGTAGCGCCCTTATCCTCCCTCACTATGAGTAAGAGGATAACTAACCAGGAGGAAATAAGCTGACAATTCTCAATGAGAGGCATCATGAGTTATTCGTAAGCGTGTTCTAATTGTTTCTCAGTGTGCCTGTTTGAGGAGATTCTCCCAGCAAACAGTTAGGAAACTATGTGGAATTTGTGGGGGTGTTAGACAAGCGTTATACAGATTGATAGGTTTTTAAGGTGGATCTGATAGCGCGAGCAGCTTCCGAAGAAGATGTTACGAAGATACTAGACATTGCGAATTCAAATCTTCTTGCACTGAACCCCAATGACATACCTATGGGAGAGATCGAAGGCCATGAGTTTGTTCGAGGTTTCTTTGACCCTGCGATAACTAGATTAACAAAACTACACGAAGAGGATGACTGGCAGAGTTTCATCACTCTCAATCCAGACTCTTCGCGCAAGCGCTTTTATCTTGATATCTACACAAGGCCTGGCGCACAGACTCTGTTGCCATCATTGGATTTAGCACTGGAGCTAGCAAGAAAGCATGACCCTGATTATCGACTCTGGTTAGGAGCTCAATCCAACGATCTGGCTTACAAGAGTCTTCTTGAGGGCCGCAATTTTACAATCCTTCGAAAATATTGGACTCTAGAGATGAGAATCCCAGTTGAAATTGAGAGCTCCATTGATTCACTGGGTGTGATTCGAGAATTAAACCTCAACAAAGAAGACGACCTACGTACTTTTCATGAGGTTCACCAAGATGCGTTCAGTCAGCACTTTGGTTTTATGCCGCGGCAGTTTGGGGAATGGAGCGAACTTGTGATTCGAGACAAAGATGAGATTAATTTGCAGGCCTGGCTTATTTCGGTGAATGGCGTTCCTGCGGGCTTTGTGGATTTCAACGATGAGCAACTCCACAATGATTCAGGTTATGTCTCTGGTTTAGGAGTAAGACAAAGGTTTCAAGGCAAGGGGCTCGGTGAGGCGTTACTTCGCCATGCAATTCAGATTAATAGCGAATTGGGACGTTCGAAGCTCTGTCTCAGCGTTGATGCAGGTAATGAAAGTGGAGCGCTTCGACTCTATGAAAAAGTTGGGATGAAGCCCATCTCTGAGTGGCATCAATATGAGAATTTGAACTGGAGCAAGTGAACCACGCATGAAGCCGAATGATTCTCTATCTTTTAAAACGTACCGGAATCCACGCAGGCCCTAACTCTTGGAACTCGGTATTGATGTCAGTGCTTCGCTTTTCTCGATAAAACTCATCAATGTCATAGCGTTTTTTACTAGCTAAATCGGCAAAAGCTAAGTTATATCCACCATGCGGAATTAAGTAATCCCCCGTTACATAAAATATATATTTGGAACCATCCTCGTAAGGATAAGAGTCGGAAGTATCCCAA
>WLOR01000129.1 GCA_009699165.1 Actinomycetota bacterium
CAAAAACTTTCATCTTTCAAAGCATCTAACTCGTGTGTTTTCAGGTGAGATCATCCCTAACAAGATAATCTCTGAATATGCACAGTTGAGAATCTGGGCAGATCAGCTCATTGCACAAAGTGAAATTACAGCAGGACCAATTACCTCAAACTGGACGTTAGGCGCTCGAATTTCGGCAAGAGCCCTGGCTCAACCGCTTCGCAAAAGTCTTCTTGCCAGAGAGCGCAAGGTGCTATCCCCCATTAACAAATCACATCGCTTTTCACAGACTCAGGGACAACTTGAATTTGGTGGTTCTAGGCTATCTAGCGCCTCAATTGGTTGGCTACTTTTACTTGCTTACTCGCGAAAGCAGATTTTAGGATTAAGACCAAGAGATTTAGCTAGAGTTGATGATCTCGGTTTTTCTCATGAGCAGATAGAAAGTGGCGCAGAGTATGCAAGACAGGTGCTCTCAAAGCTACCTCGCCTGACGATTATCGGTTACTTTGCCGCACCTACTGGCGTAGGAGAAATAGCCCGAAATACAGCCGTGCTTTTAGCTCGACATGGATTTGAATTTACTATCGACATAGTCGCGACCCCGTTTGATTCGCCTGCTTTACTTAAGCAGGTCCAATCCCAATACCTAAGCGTCACCGGCACTGAGGAAGTATCAATATCTTTCATCAACGCCGACATGTGGCCAAGCGATGGATTTGGAAACAACGGGATTACTGTCAATACCTCATATGTCGGAGCTGTTTGGGCATGGGAGATAGAGGCTGTCCCTGATTATTTTAAAGTGGAAGCTAGAAGTATTGACCAACTTTTTGCCCTCTCATCATTTTCTGCCCGTGCTATTGAAAAGGCGATCGGAAAATCTGTCAAAGTTTTCCCAACTTTCTGTGCTGATCTAACTTTTCCAAGCAATTCTGGAGAGTCGATATTCGAACTTCAAAAAATCTATCCACGGCTTGCAAGTAAGTATGTCCTCTGTCGCTTTGATGCAAAAAGTGTGATCGCCCGTAAAAATCCCGAAGGTGTAATCTCAACGTGGCGCACAATCTGCCAAGAGTTTCCGGATTATCAACTTGTTATTAAGGCTATTGACCTTGAAAAAAACGCTTCACAAGAGTTATTGGAATTGATTAGAAATACTCCACGAGTTTTACTAATCGATGAAGCAGTCACCCCTGTGATAAATGATGCTCTGACGAGCAATGCCCGATGTTATATCTCGCTGCATCGAGCCGAAGGTTTGGGGCTAAATATTCTAGAGGCCATATTCGCCGATGTTCCTGCTGTATTTACGAATTATTCAGGTTTGGCCGATGAGCTAGTTGGTATTGGTTTTGCTGTCGATTATCAGCTGACCAAGATCGGAAATGATGCCGGGCCCTATCCATCAGATGGCTTATGGGCCGAGCCAGATTTAGAGCATGCATCTAAACAGTTGCGTGCAGCTCTCAATCAAGTCGAAAGCGGGGCTTGGCTAAGTAACCAGGGTTCTCGATCAAAGCTTGTAGGAGATTTTCTGCAAGTGAACTCTACGACTGCCATTGCATTGGTTGCGCAGATGATGGAGTCCGTGAGTTTGATTGAAAGAAAGCTCCCTTTACAATCTCATCTACAGTTTAAAGACTCAAGAAATGTATTTTTGTTGAAAGTACATGCGTTTTTCAAACCGGCATGGAGCTTGTTGCCCTTAAATCTTCGAATTCGACTCAATCAACATATCTTAAAGATCGCCACGGCGTTCATTAAAGAGTAAAACCCCGCCAATGTAATCAGCGGGGTTTTACTATTTTTTTATAATGTTATGAGCAACCAGATGTGTTTCCGCATCCTTCGCATACATAGCAAGCACCTGACATGCGCATCTTGACGCCGCACGTCATACACAAAGGTGCATCGGCTTTAACTCCTGAAAGCGCCTCCATTAGCTCAGTTGATGAACCAAACTGTTGCTTGCTATCGATTGTCACCGCTACTGGCTTTGATGGAGCAGGCACTGGTGCCACCGGCGCTGTTATTTCGAGATTTTCGTAATCTTCAACGACATCTTCGGTGTACTCACCTGTCTCGAGTGCGCGAGCGCGCTCTGATGATGTGTACAACGCCATTGCGCTGCGAGTTTCAAATGGTAAGTAATCAAGTGCCAAACGACGGAAGATGTAATCCATCATGGACTGCGCCATGCGGATATCTGCATCATCTGTCATACCTGATGGCTCAAAGCGCAGGTTTGTGAACTTTTCTACGAAGGTCTCCAAAGGAACTCCATATTGAAGTCCGATTGATACTGCGATTGAGAAAGCATCCATAACACCGGCAAGCGTTGATCCCTGCTTGCCGAGCTTAAGGAATACCTCACCGAGTGCGCCATCTGCATAGGCACCTGATGTCATGTAGCCCTCTGCCCCACCAACTGAGAACGAAGTAGTTGTTGATGGACGAGACTTTGGAAGACGCTTGCGAAGTGGAGTTGCAGGATGTGTTGCAAGTGCAACCGGAGCATCGCTCTTTGCAGCTTTGCCATCAGATAGTGGCTGGCCAACTTTGCAGTTATCGCGATAGACGGCCAAGGCCTTTAGCCCTAGTTTCCATCCCTCGTAATAAACCTCTTCAACCTCTTCAACAGTTGCATCTGCAGGAAGGTTAACGGTCTTAGAGATCGCACCTGATAGGAAAGGCTGGCATGCAGCCATCATTCGAACGTGACCCATTGGTGCGATAGAGCGTGCACCTAAAGCACAGTCAAAGACGTCGTAATGCTCAAGTTTTAATCCTGGCGCATCGATGACATGGCCGTTAGCTGAGATGAACTCAACGATTGCCTCAATCGTCTCTTCGGTGTAACCAAGTTTGCGAAGCGCTGCTGGAACTGTCTGGTTAACGATCTGCATAGATCCGCCACCGACGAGCTTCTTGAACTTAACCAATGAGAAATCAGGCTCGATACCAGTTGTATCGCAGTCCATCATCAAACCGATTGTTCCAGTTGGAGCAAGAACAGAGATCTGTGCGTTGCGCCAGCCGTTCTTATCGCCAGTTGATAGGCAAGAGTCCCACGCCTTATTGGCCTCGGCCCATACATCACGATCAAGAGTTGTCTCTGACTTTGCCGATGATGATGCTGATGCGTGCTTACGCATTACGCGGGCGTGAGCCTTAGCGTTCTGTGCAAAGCCGGCGTATGGTCCAACGATTCCGGCGAGTTCTGCAGATCGCTTGAATGTGATTCCACTCATCAATGATGTGATTGCGCCAGCTAGTGCGCGTCCGCCCTCTGAGTCATATGCAAG
>WLOR01000013.1 GCA_009699165.1 Actinomycetota bacterium
AGCTCGCCAACCTTGGGCAGTCTTTGGTCTTATTAAAACCGCTGATGGTGTCAGCACTGTCGTCTCAGCTGGGGCAGTTCTCTTTACGATGATTGCATTCACTGTTCTCTATGGTGTTCTTGCCTTCATCGAAGTCGGATTGATTCTGCGCGTTATCAAAATGGGACCTGCAGAAGAGTTTGATTACGCAGAACCTGCATTGGGCGGATCTGCCGATAAACCACTAGTGATGTCCTACTAAGAAAGGAGCATGAACATGACTTTTCAAACAGTGTGGTTCCTACTCATTGCAGTTCTTTGGGTTGGATATTTTATTCTCGAGGGTTTTGACTTTGGTGTCGGAATGCTTCTTCGCTATGTCTCTCGCAATGAGGCCGACCGTCGTGCGGTACTAACGACTCTCGGGCCAGTCTGGGATGGCAATGAGGTGTGGCTACTTGTAGCAGGAGGCGCAACTTTTGCAGCATTTCCTGAATGGTATGCAACTCTTTTTAGTGGTTTTTACCTTCCACTCTTTTTAATCCTTGTCTCTCTTATCGTACGTGGAGTTTCATTTGAGTATCGCTCAAAGTACGGCAAGGCGCAGTGGAGACAACGTTGGGATATCGCAATCATGATAAGCAGCGCTATTCCAGCTCTACTCTGGGGAGTTGCTTTTTCTAACATTGTCAAAGGCGTTCCCATTGAAAAAGCATCCAATGGATCTCTCGAATATGTTGGGGGATTCTTCAATCTTCTCAATCCATTCGCACTCCTTGGCGGCGTTGTAACCTTGACTGTCTTTTTGACTCACGGCGCCGTCTTCTTGTCATTGAAGACAACTGGTGAGATTCGTGAGCGCTCACGCGCAATAGCCAAAATCACAGGTCTCATTGCAGCTGTTGCATGCGTTGGCTTCTTGACTTGGACCAACCTCTTGTTCCCCGAGATTAACTCCAGAGTTCTGATCTTGTCAGTTCTGGTCGCTCTCCTTTGGGTTGCAGGAATGGCGGCAAACCTTATGGGTCGCGAGGGGTGGGCGTTCGTATTCAACTCAGTTGCAATCGCAACTTTTGTCTCGACTCTCTTTTACGCCCTATATCCACGCGTGATGCCTTCATCTCTGGGATCACAGTTCGATCTGACAATTACTAATGCATCAAGCACGGACTACACCTTGAAGGTAATGACATACGTCGCCGTTGTGATGACGCCGATTGTGCTTATCTATCAGGGGTGGACTTACTGGGTATTCCGCAAGCGTGTGAGCGCTTCGCAGATCTCTAACCCAGAACATGGCGTTCTAGATGCAGTAAGCCATATCCTGCATAAGTGAAATCTGCTGAACTGCGGCTACTGCTCTCTCGGAGTGGTAGCCGCAGGCTTTTCTTTGTCTCAATCGCCGCCGCCATAATCTGGTCGGCGACGATTGTTATATGTGCGCTCTTGTTATCGGCGATAATTGTGGGCTTAATAAATAACTCATCAAATGTTTCAACTCTTCTCGTGTATTTAGGCATAGCCTGGTTCTTCAGAGCTCTCTTTCAATCTCGTTTTGAGTATTGGTGCAGCATTCAGGCCTCACGTATTAAACAAGAGCTCCGTAGCGATATCACATCGACTCTAGATGCCTTTACGAATGTCTCGAGTTCAACTTTTAGCACCCTGCTTATTAAAGGATTGAACTCACTCGATATCTACCTTGGTCGTTTTCTGCCCCAACTATTCTTTGCATCAATCACGCCACTTGTTGTAATCGTTACTATCTTCATACTCGATCCACTCTCTGCCGTAATCGCTATCTTTACTCTGCCGCTCATCCCACTTTTCGGAGCTCTCATAGGCCGATACACAGCAGATTCGGTTAGCGCGAAATGGAAGACATTGGGCTCGCTTTCTGCCTACTTTGAAGATTCACTGCGTGGATTTGTTACTTTGAAAATCTTTGGTCGCCACAAGACTCAACCAGAGCGAATTGAGCAGATGGGTAATCGATATACCGAAGAGACCATGAAGGTTCTGCGAATATCATTTCTTTCTGCCCTAGCTCTCGAACTCTGCGCAACTATCTCAGTCGCACTTATCGCGGTATCTATAGGCCTGCGTTTAGTGGATGGAAGAGTTGGATTTTCAGCTTCGTTGGCGGTTTTAATCCTTGCACCTGAGGTCTACTTTCCGCTGCGAAACGCGGCCTCACTCTTTCATGCTTCGGCCGACGGGACAGAGGCTCTGGCACGTTTAAGCGCGATACAGAGTCAGCGTCAAAGTCGCATCATCGATGAGCCTCATGATTTCTCGGACACCAATGAGCTGCAGTGGAGTGATTGGTCGCTAAATATTCCTGGACGAATAGATACTGCAGTCAGAGGTGAAACTCTGCGAAGTGGGGATATTTTCTTTATCGTAGGCGAATCAGGAATAGGAAAGAGCACTTTTGCGCTCAATCTTTTAGGAGTTAGTAATCAAGGGCAGTTGCTGGCAGATGGTGTTGCGATAACAGCTGAGCGTCGAAAGTCCTGGTTTAAAAGTATTGGTTGGGTTCCACAAAATCCACAGTTATCTACGGGCGATGTTGCCCACCAGTTCAAACTCGTCGATCCAGATATTGCGCCAGAGAAAATTTCTGATTTGTTGATTCAGTGCGGATTACACATAAGTGATCTTCCAGCGGGCTTAGCTACGCCGATTGGAAGCGCTGGCGAAAGCGGAAATGCTGCATCCGGAGGGCAAGTTCGAAAGATTGCACTGGCCAGAGCCCTAGCGGCCACACCCAAAGTTTTAATCGCCGACGAACCGACTGCTGATTTAGATCAGGTGAGTAGTGAAGCCGTCATGAAAGTACTTCGTGACTATGCACAGAGTGGGGCAATTGTAATCTGCATTACCCATGATCGAAGTGTACTCAAGAGCGATGACATGATGGCTGTCTTTTCTAAGGCGCTCACCTCATGATGTTTCTTGCTTATTCATTAGGGGCTTTTGCCTTTATCGGTGGAATTGGATTAACAATATCGAGTGCCTGGCTAATCACGATGGCATCGATGCAACCTCCAATTCTGACGCTGAGTGTTGCAATTGTCTTAGTCCGCTTCTTTGGCATCTTTCGTTCGGTTGCAAGATACTCCGAGCGTCTTATGAGTCATAAGGCTGTATTTGCTCGGTTAACAAATTTGCGTGTTCAGATTTATAAGAAACTAAGTCAGAGCTCAATCGCGATGGCGAGGTCATTTAATAGTGGCACCGCGGTAAAAGGCATTGTTGATGATGTTGAACGTGCGCAGGAGTATCAGCTGCGAATCAAACTGCCACAGTCATCGGCTGTAATATCGTTATTAGCAGGGGCATTACTTGCATATTGGGTACGCCCAGAGAGTCTTGTATTTACCCTGCCCGCATGTGCGCTATTGCTGGCAGTACTGCCTCAGTTAATTAAGCGTACGAGCGAACCACTTGCCCGCTCCATCGAAGAGAGTGAAAATAGCTATACCCAACTATTAGAAGGTGCAACTCACGGTGTTACTGAGGCGGCGATATACGGCTACCTCGATGAAAATATCGCCAGCGCTAATATGCTGGAGAGAGATTTACATACTCGCGAGTCGAAGTTGCTGTACCAGAGTTGGCGACTTTCAAGCCTAACGAATACTTTCATCGCTATCTCTGTTGTGGGCTTTTCTTGGTTAGCACAGTCACTTACGCGCTCTGAGAGCATTCCTGCCGTTCAAGTCACGATGTTGATCTTTATTCCTCTAGTGATCTTTGAAGCGATAACAGCCTGGTATCCGAATCTCTTTGGAGCAGGCAAACTCCTGATGTCCCAGAGATCAGTTGATAACTTACTGGCCACGAGCAATGACATCGAAGTTGGACAAAAAATTGAGAGTGAAATTTCAAGAGTCACTGCCGAGAATTTAACAGTCTCATGGGGTGAAAGCTTTATGCAGCCAGTCTCTTTCGATCTTAGTAAAGGTGAGATTTTAGTAGTTCGAGGACGTAGTGGAAGTGGAAAATCAACGCTTGCAATGGGGCTGTTGGGTCTATTGCCCTACGAAGGCTCTCTTACTTTTGATGGCAATGACGCAGATGGATTTAGTGACTTAAACTCTCGAATAGTGGGAACAGTTCAGCGTTCACATATATTCAATACATCGCTGCGCGAGAACTTAAAAATCGCAAATCAAGAGGCGACCGATACCGAGTTGATTCAGGTCCTTACTATTCTCGAACTCGATCAGTTATTAAACGAGCTTGCCGAGGGTTTGGATACCGTAATTGGAGATTTCGGAAGAGTTATATCGGGGGGAGAGGCCAAGCGCCTCTCTGTTGCTAGGGTTTTATTGGCAAAGGCAGATGTTTACATTCTCGATGAGCCCACCGAACATCTTGATGATGCGCTGGCAGGCAGGATAGAAAAAGCCATAGCAAAACGGCTGCGTGAGAAGATTACTATCGTGATCACACATACTGGCTGGGAAGGCTTTCATAAAACTCTGACAATGCGGCGTTAAGAGATGCAGATAAGGGATTAAACGCGAGAGAATGCGCATGTGGGCGATATCGAAGACAAACTTGCAACCGTTATAGGTGATCGCACGTCAAAAGTCTTAACAGATGTTTTTGGAATTAAAAGTGTTGGCGATTTAATGCGCCACTATCCGCGACGATATATGGTCCGCGGCGAACTCACCGATATCGCGCAGTTATCTGAGGGTGATGAGGTAACAATTCTGGCTCAGGTTCATAGTTCGGCCAATCGTCCAATCCGAGGTCGCAAAGGAAGCATCTTGGAGGTAATAGTTACGGATGGAAGCCAGAAACTCTCACTTACTTTCTTTAATCAAGCATGGCGTGAGAAAGAGTTAAAGGTTGGTTCGCAGGGTTTGTTCGCTGGAAAAGTTGGTGTGTTTAATGGGAAGAAACAGTTAGCCCATCCGGATTATCAGATGATTGCAGATGGCACAGATGTTGATGACGCTACCAAGAACTTTGCCGGAAAGTATTTACCCGTGTATGCAGCCACAGCCAAGATGCCATCGTGGAAGATTTCGCAATGTGTTGAGATGGCAATCTCCTCACTCGATGAGATTGCAGATTATCTTCCAGATGAGATTAGGAGCTCACACAACTATCCAACTTTGCAGCAGGCACTTGTTCAGTTGCACGCTCCTTTGGATTTAGATCACGCTGATTTGGCGCGTGAGCGTCTAACATTTGATGAGGCTTTCTTATTGCAGCTCATGTTAGTAATGCGGCGCAATGAGCTGAAAAAACTCAACACAGTATCGCGAAAAGCAATCAAAGGAGGGATTCTTGAGGCCTTTGATGCCGCACTCCCATTTGAGTTAACTGGAGGACAGCGGACGGTAATCGCTGAAATTGAATCAGATTTGGCACAACCCCATCCAATGCATCGTCTTTTACAGGGTGAAGTTGGATCAGGAAAAACTGTCATTGCATTACGAGCGATGCTGGCAGTAGTAGATAGCGGTGGGCAAGCAGCACTTTTGGCTCCCACAGAGGTATTGGCAGCACAGCACGTGCGTACATTTGAAAAACTGCTTGGACCATTAGCCCACGGTGGAACTTTAGGAAGTAGCGACAAAGCAACTCGGATTACTTTAATTACAGGTTCACAAAATGCAGCAGCTCGTAAAGAGGCTCTAGCACTTGCGGCTCATGGTGATGCGGGAATAATCATCGGCACCCATGCACTGCTAGGAGAAAAAGTTGAGTTTAATGATTTAGGACTAATCGTTGTTGATGAGCAACACAGATTTGGTGTCGAGCAGCGCGATGCGCTCAAAGTCAAAGCACAAAAACCTCCACATCTTTTAGTCATGACTGCTACTCCGATTCCACGTACAGTTGCGATGACGGTTTTTGGAGATTTAGATGTATCAACACTCAGAGAGCTCCCACTGGGAAGGCAACCAATCTCAACCCATGTGATACCAGTGCTTGAGAAACCAACGTATTTGGAGCGCGCTTGGCAGCGAATTCGAGAAGAAGTAAGTGCTGGGCATCAGGCATATGTCGTAGCCCCACGGATTGAACCAGGGAGCGATTCGGGTTCAGATATTGACTTTCTCTTTGGCGAAGATTCACCTGACATCGCATCGGTAAGTGTTTTAGCCCCCGAATTAGCTAACGGGGCGTTGAAAGGATTGCGAGTCGCCGAACTACACGGCCGAATGAGCAGCGAGGAGAAAGATTCAACGATGCGTGCCTTTGCATCAGGTGAGATCGATGTTCTTGTATCTACTACTGTGATTGAAGTAGGTGTCGACGTTGCCAACGCTACGGTGATGGTCATAATGGATGCAGATCGATTTGGTGTTTCCCAACTTCATCAACTTCGCGGTCGCGTGGGACGAGGCTCATCCTCTGGGCTTTGCCTGTTAGTAACAGGTTCACCGGTTGGTACTTCAGCAAGAGAGCGCCTTGATGCGGTGGCTGCAACTTTGGATGGCTTTGAACTCTCACGCATTGATTTAGAGCAGCGTCGAGAAGGCGATGTACTTGGTGCTAATCAATCTGGCACCCAGTCACACCTGCGCCTGCTCAGAGTCTTGCGGGATGAGGCTTTGATTGAGAGTGCGCGTTCGGATGCCGAAAATGTGATTGCGACGTCGGGGGATTTAACAAGTTATCCTGCACTCAGTGCAGAAGTCGCACGAATGGCGCGAAATGCCGCCATAGATTACTTAGATAAGGGTTAATCGTTGAGAATAATCGCCGGTGTAGCAAAGGGACGTACATTAGGAAATGTTGCAGGCGCAACGCGACCTACATCTGATCGAGCACGTGAGGGTTTATTTTCATCTCTCACATCAGAGTTCGGTGATTTTCTGGGACTTCACGTTTTAGATTTATTCGGCGGTTCGGGAGCTATTGGACTAGAGGCCTTATCTCGCGGAGCATCACTTGTGCATGTTATTGAACGTGACGCTGATGCTCAAAAGACGATCGAAAGTAATTATGAGTTGGTAAAAAAAAGTCAGCCAGTTGGAAAGTTTCACCTTTATGCACTCTCGGCTCAGCGCTTTGTAAGTGAGCCAGCAAAGGAGAGATATCACATTGTCTACATCGATCCACCTTTTGATTTCTCCGATAGCGAAGTTGAAGATTTAATTGGAAAGCTACATGCAGGCGAATTCTTAAAAGACGATGCATTTATCGCCGTCGAACGCACGTCGAAATCATCGAAATTTAGCTGGCCCGAGGGTTTTAGCGCCGCGAGAGAGAGAAATTACGGCGCTGCCACTATCTTCTACGGTAATTACACCGCTTTCCAAGAAAATGAGATTGCGTGAGAATGGCTAACTTCTCCATCTCTTGCTAGCGTTTGAGCCATGAAACGCGCAGTCTGCCCCGGATCCTTCGATCCGATTACTTTTGGGCATTTAGATATTATCAAACGAGCGAGTTCGCACTTTGATCAGGTCGTTGTTGCAGTATTGGAGAACCGCACTAAGTCATCGCTTTTTACGGTTCCGGAGCGGATAGAGATGATTAGAGAGACTGTGGCAGATCTACCCAACGTCATCGTCGACTCATGGAGCGGCTTATTAGTTGATTACTGCAAAAGCAAGTCAATTACGACAATCGTTAAGGGGCTTCGCGCTGTTACAGACTTTGATTATGAGCTTCAAATGGCGCAGTTAAACCTGCAGGCTTCTGGCGTCGAAACGATGCTTATGGCAACAGCGCCGGCGTATTCATTTCTCTCATCCTCTATTGTTAAAGAGCTCGCACACTATGGGGGAGATGTTTCGACCATGATTCCAGCAAATGTAAATACTGCGATAAAACTTCGAGTGGGTGGGAAATAATTCATGGATTCAATAGACAAGTTGGCCTCTGCCATAACAATGGTCGAGGAGGCGCGCGGCGTTCCACTTTCTGCAAGTTGCGTTGTTCATCGAGGTGAGATGCTTGAACTTCTCGACGAGGCACGCGCTGCCCTACCGGCAGACTTTGAATCAGCACAAAAAATTATCGCCGCACGTGATGCAATCGTTGACGAGGGACGACTCAGTGCCGAACAGATGATTTCGATAGCTCGCGAAGATGTCGCTCGAATGGTTGAACAGACTTCAATTGTTCAAATTGCACGCGATGAGGCCCGAAAGATTTTAGATGAGGCCCGCGATCAAGCTCTGCAAGAAAAGGCCGAAGTTGAAGAGTACATCGATGGACGCCTTGCTACCTTAGAAGTTATCTTAAATAAGACTTCAGATGCTGTCGCGCGTGGACGCGAACGTTTAGCTGGTGCTGGAGATAAAGATGCACTTGCTCAACTCTCCGATGCAGATTAATCCATATGTCACGTCTACCAGAAATATTTAAACTCAATACATTTGAACTCCCACGTCGCGCTGGCGAGATGAAAGAGTATGAGCTCGACATTGAGCTTCTTGAAAAAGTAGGAGTCGAATTAATCGCTGTGCAGGTAGGTGAGATCATCGAAGTAGATGCTCGCTTGGAATCAGTGACAGAAGGCGTTTTGCTAAGCGCGCAGATATACGCAGTGGCAACAGGCGAATGCATTCGATGTCTAGATCCAGTTGAAATTGAGATAGATAAACGAATACAGGAGCTCTACCTGTATGAGCAGAAACCTGAGCGCAAAAAGCACGCTCCAGTTGTTGATGACCTAGATATTGAGGATGAGCTTCTCATGGATGGTGATTTCATGGATTTAGAGGTCCCGATCCGGGATTCCATCTGCCTATCTCTGCCAAATAACCCTTTATGCAGCGATGACTGCCTAGGCCTGTGTCCAGAGTGTGGAGTTAAATGGGCCGAACTGCCCCAAGATCACGCTCACGAGGTAATTGATGCCCGGTGGGCCGATCTTGCTGGACTTGCAGAGGAAGCCCCCGATTTCAAGAATTAGGGTTTTTGAGAGATACTTACGCCCTGCAACCACCGTTGCGTAAGGAAAAGAAGAAGAGGTTAGAAAAGTGCCAGTACCAAAGCGGAAGACCTCGCGTTCTAAGACGCGTTCACGCCGAAGCCAGTGGAAGACAACTGCTGCCTCTCTTGCAACATGCCCACAGTGCCAACAGCCAAAGCTGCAACACACTGCCTGCCCAACCTGCGGTACATATAACCGTCGCCAGGTATTAGAGGTCTGATCTGAGCTCGTTGCTCAATGAGCAGCTGGGGGTTGTTATCGAACCCTCACTACTTGAGTTAGCTTTTACTCATCGTTCATTTGCTTATGAATCATCGAGCAAAGAGACAAATGAGCGACTCGAGTTTTTAGGTGATTCAGTTTTAGGTTTAATTGTTACTGAAGAACTTTATAAACGCTATCCAGAGTTCGATGAGAGTCGTTTATCTCCGCTTCGTTCTGGAGTTGTAAATATGCGCGCGCTGGCAGATATTGCGCGAGAGCTAGATTTAGGTCAGCACATACGCTTGGGTAAAGGCGAAGAGGTTACGGGTGGCCGTGATAAAAACTCACTTCTCGCCGATGCCCTTGAAGCGCTAATAGGTGCAATTTATCTGCAGTTCGGATTTGCAGTGTGTACTGACATCGTTCGTAGATTAATCGCACCAACACTGGATTCGGCTGTGGCAAGGGGCGCAGGTCTAGATGGCAAGACAGCGCTTCAAGAGTTAGTGGCCGCCCTTAACAAGGGAGTCCCAGAGTATGTTGTGAGTGAAGAGGGTCCCGATCACGATAAGAGTTTCACGGCCGTTGCGATGGTAGCTGGTGTCGGAGTTAGTGAAGGCGCTGGAAAGAGCAAGCGAGAAGCTGAGCAGATTGCTGCGCGCATCGCCTATGAATTACTAAAAAACGAGCTGCCTCAACCTTAAATCTGTTAAAAATGCTCTCGCGAGACGATAGGTTTGCCGCGTGTATTTGAAGAGCATCACCCTCAAGGGCTTTAAGTCCTTCGCTTCGGCTACCACTTTGCGACTTGAACCAGGAATTACGTGCGTTGTTGGCCCTAACGGTTCAGGTAAAAGTAACGTCGTTGACGCTCTGACATGGGTGATGGGTGAACAAGGGGCAAAATCTCTTCGTGGCGGAAAAATGGAAGATGTCATTTTCGCTGGTACAAGTGGAAGAGCACCACTTGGTCGCGCCGAAGTTGCACTGACGATTGATAACAGTGATGGTGCGCTCCCAATTGAATTTAGTGAAGTAACAATCTCACGAATACTTTTTCGTAATGGGCAAAGTGAGTATCAGATAAATGGTGAAGCCTCCCGTTTGCTAGATATTCAAGAGTTACTAAGCGATTCTGGAATCGGCCGTGAGATGCACGTCATCGTTGGTCAAGGCCAGCTCGATGCAATTTTGATGGCAACGCCTGAAGAGCGTCGCGGATTTATTGAAGAGGCAGCCGGAGTTTTAAAGCATCGCAAACGAAAAGAGAAAGCACTTCGCAAGTTAGATTCTATGCAGACAAATCTGGCTCGCGTTCAAGATTTGACTGTAGAACTGCGAAGACAGCTTCGACCACTTGGTAAGCAAGCAGAGGTTGCAAAAAAAGCTGCAACTATTCAAGCCGATTTACGCGATGCAAAACTTCGTCTACTTGCCGACGATTTCATCTCTCTTTCAAAGACTCTCGATGCAGAAGTCGCCGATGAAACAGCCTTACGTGAGCGAAGAGCAGAGGTAGAGGCTGAGGTTGAAACGATTCGTGCCCGCGAAAGCGAACTTGATACTCAGGCTTTAGTCGAAGGACCACTTCTGATTCAAGCACAAGAGACGTACTACCAGCTGAACTCATTGCGAGAAAAATTCCGCGGAACTCAGTCTCTTGCCCAGGAACGTTCACGTTTTCTTATTGAAGAGGCCGAAGAGGCGCGCTCAGCTGGACGAGATCCAGATGCACTTGAAGTCGATGCACAAGGACTGCGTCTTGAAGAGAGTCAACTGCGAGAAAATGTTGAGAGCGCTAAGCAGGCACTAGTTTCTGCAACATCGAATTTAGTGAAGAGCGAGCATGAGTTAAAAATTGATGAAGATAAAATCGCCGCAGCAATGCGAGCAATCGCTGATGCTCGAGAGGGGACAGCGCGACAAGAGGGCCACATTAAATCCCTGCAGGCCAGACTTGAGGCGATTTCAGAGGAGATTGAACGCCTAACCCGGGCTCGCGATGAGGCTCAACTTCGCGTGGACACAGCGCAGCGCGAGTATTCATCCTACGAACTAGATATTGCTGGCGCCGATACTGGAGAGAAGGGCCTTGACTCTCAGTTTGAGAGCGCTAAGAGCGTGCTTAAATCTTCTCAATCAAAATTGCAAGAGTTGGTTGAGGCCGAACGTTTAGCAGATCGTGAGCGAAACGCCGTTGAGTCCAAGATCGAAGCGATGAAGTTAACTTCGCACAATCGAGATGGTGCATCTGCTTTACTAAATGACTCACACGGCGTTCATATACTCGGATCAATTGCCAACCTTATTGAAATCGATGCAGGATGGGAGTCCGCTGCCGCGGCGGCTTTTGGAACACTTGCCGATGCGGTAGTTGTAAGAGATTTAGGATCTGCCGTTACGGCTTTAACAACTTTGCGAAGTGAAAACTTAGGTCAGGCCGATGTGCTTGTCTATGATGAAAATGCAGATTCGAACTCTGCAATTCCATCAGGATTAACATCTCTGGCCTCGCATGTTCGCTCGCAATCGATAGCTCCACTAATCGCATCCATTCTTGCGCACATCGTTGTAGCAGACTCTGCGCGTGATGCAGAGGCAATCATTCGTTCGCACCCAGAAGTAACCGTGGTTACTCGCGATGGCGACATCTTGACTCGTGCTCGTGTACGTGGTGGTTCGCACTCATCATCATCGCTGATTGAAATCAACGCTCTCATCTCAGGGTTAGAGGGCAAACTCTCCGAGGTATCTCATACCTGCGATAGATTAAAATTTGAAATCTCATCTCAAAGTGACGAGGTAGCAAGACGACAGAGTGAGTACGACGTCGCACTCTCTAAACTCAATGAGTCTGATGCACGTATCGGTGCGCTCACCGAACAGTTAGCGGTGTGTGGTCAGAACATGAAATCAGCGATGGCTGAAGTCGAGCGCCTACTGATTAATATAAATGAGGCAAACGCTGCCAAGGAGCGCGATGAGGGCGAACTTCTGATTGCCCAGAACCAACTTAATCAACAAGGGGCAGTTGCAGAGCCCGATCACACGTCAACTGAAAACCTACGAAACGCTGTGTCAATTGCCCGAACCGCTGAAGTTGAGGCCCGACTGGCAGTTCGAACTATCGAGGAGCGGGTGAATTCGGTTGCAGCTCGCGCACTTGCGCTAGAGGAGGCTGCTCGTAACGAGCGCGAGGCATCCGAGCGCGCAGTGATTCGTCGAGGCGCACGAGCCCGCGCAGCGGTAATTTCGCAAGCTGTCGCTGAGGCGGCCTATGAGGTTCTTATCCATATTGAGCGCTCTATTTCAAAGGCAGCCATTGAGCGAGCACGACTTGAAGAGTCTCGTGTTCGCCGTGAAGGTGAAACTCTGACTGTACGAACCCGGGGACGCGAGCTGGCCAGTGAGCTTGAAGCACTTACATCGAGTGTTCATCGTGATGAAATTGCACGAGCAGAACAACGAATGCGCATTGAGTCATTGGAGAATAAAACTTCCGAAGAGTTTGCAATCGATACACAAACTCTCATCGCCGAATATGGCCCTGACAACGATGTTCCCACTTTCTTTGAAAATGAAGACGGTGAGATTGTCACAACCGAGTTGATTCCATATCGTCGTGACCAACAAGAAAAGCGACTGGCATCAGCTGAGCGTTCCTTGAACTTACTAGGAAAGATTAACCCTCTTGCACTCGAAGAGTTCTCTTCACTTGAAGAAAGACTCAAATTCCTCGCGGATCAGTTAGAGGATTTAAAGAACACCAAGAAGGACCTACTCGATATCATCAAAGAGGTCGATGATCGTGTCCAGACGATTTTTATGGAGGCGTTCGTTGAGACCGCTCGACACTTCGAAGATATTTTCGCACGCCTCTTCCCTGGAGGAGATGGTCGTTTAATTCTGGTAGATCCAGATAATCCATTGACAAGTGGCGTAGATGTCGAAGCCCGCCCACCTGGAAAGCGCATCAAGCGTCTCTCACTTTTATCTGGTGGAGAGAAATCATTAACTGCCGTAGCAATGCTTGTGGCGATCTTTAAAGCACGTCCAAGTCCTTTCTATGTTCTCGATGAAGTTGAGGCCGCCTTAGATGATGTAAACCTTGGTCGCCTCCTTGGAATTTTGGAAGAGCTACGAGCAAGCTCTCAGTTAATTATTATCACTCACCAGAAACGCACCATGGAGATTGCCGATGCACTGTACGGCGTGACGATGCGCGGTGATGGAGTAACAGAGGTTATTTCACAACGTTTGCGTGAAACCGATACTCAATAAGCGAGCTTTGAATGGGTCTGTTTAGTAAGTTCATAGCAAAATTAAAGGGAGAGAACTCATTCTCTCAGGCCGACTGGGCTGAGTTAGAGAGTGATTTATTAGCCTCAGATATCGGTCCTATATTAACTCGCGAGCTGTTGGATTCTGCACGAAAAATCAAAGGTGACGATGCACAGTCGGCTTTAACACAGGCTCTCACTCTTCATTTAAGTGATCAATCAAGGCTTCCCATTACAAATCCAGGTGCGACAACAGTGATTATGGTTGTCGGAGTCAATGGAACAGGCAAGACAACTTCGGTTGCAAAGTTGGCTGGACGAATCAAAGATTCTGGATCAACCGTAGTCGTGGTTGCAGGGGACACTTTTAGAGCGGCGGCAGTAGATCAGTTACAAACATGGGGAGAGCGAATTGGTGTTGAAGTCATCTCTGGAAAGGCGCAGGGTGACCCAGCATCAGTAGCATTTGATGGCGCGCGCCGAGCTCGTGAGATTGCTGCAGATTATCTAATCATCGATACTGCAGGACGCCTTCATAATAAAAGTGATTTAATGAATGAGCTCGAGAAAGTAAAAAGAGTGGTTGAGAAAATCTCACCAATTAATGAAGTCCTACTTACAATAGATGCCACGACCGGGCAAAATGGTTTAGCCCAAGCCAAGATTTTTTCAGCCAGCGTAAATGTCACTGGGGTTATTCTTACTAAGCTTGATGGAAGTGCCCGTGGCGGCATCGCCCTTGCCATTGAAAATGAGCTCAATATTCCAGTCAAGTGGATAGGTACGGGGGAGTCGGAGCAAGATTTGAACCCCTTTGATGCTCAAACCTATATAGAGGGCCTCTTGGCGTAACCCAGATGTAACACAACCTCGATTTTTGCAACCTGTCTGAAACGCGCATGAGCCTGGCCCGTAACGAGAAAAGGGCATCTTTGCGCCATCTCAAAGGCGAGAACTCTTGTAGTTATTACTCGAAAGATGGCTCTTATGACGCAAACAGTTTTAAACTCTGGCGATACCGCTTGGATGTTAGCTAGCACCGCTCTCGTACTACTCATGACACCTGGTCTTGCATTCTTCTATGGTGGCATGGTTCGAACAAAGAGCGTACTTAATATGATGATGATGTCCTTTATAACAATCGGCATCGTAAGTATTTTATGGGTGATTTACGGATTTGAACTTGCCTTTGGAAGTAAGGCAGATTCACCATGGTATGGAAATATTTCATTCTCTGGTTTAGGTGGAATGGTTAATGACTTCACAAACAATGGTGGGATCTATCCAATTCCAGTCTTAGTTTTTGCAGCTTTCCAATTAATGTTCGCCATCATTACTCCAGCTTTAATCTCTGGAGCTATCGCCGATCGTACGAAGTTCGTTTCATGGGCGGTCTTCGTCACAATTTGGACGACAATTGTTTACTTCCCAGTTGCCCACTGGGTCTTTGCCTTCGGAAATAAAGTTGGCGATACTGTTACTGGCACTGGTTATCTTGCAGGTAAAGGTCTTGAAGACTTTGCAGGTGGAACTGCCGTACACATCAATGCAGGAGCTGCAGGTTTAGCTTTGGCAATAGTTTTAGGTAAGCGCGTTGGATGGCGCAAAGAGTCGATGCGTCCGCACTCTCTACCCCTAGTTCTTCTTGGATCAGGCCTCTTGTGGTTCGGATGGTTTGGCTTTAACGCCGGATCTGCCCTAGCCGCTAATGGAATTGCTGGTCTTGCATTTATGAATACGCAGGTTGCTACTGCAGCTGCACTCATTGGTTGGCTACTTGTTGAAAAAATCCGCAATGGTCATGCAACATCTCTGGGCGCTGCATCTGGAGCTGTATCAGGTCTAGTTGCAATTACACCAGCCTGTGCATTCGTTGCTCCTTGGGCAGCTGTAGTTATCGGCCTGCTTGCTGGAGTTTTCTGTGCGCTAGCAGTCGGATTGAAATACAAACTTGGCTTCGACGACTCTCTCGATGTCGTAGGCGTTCACTTAGTCGGTGGAATCTGGGGCTCATTATCAATCGGCCTCTTTGGTACACACGTTGTAAATAGCTTAGGTCTTGATGGTCTCTTGTACGGCGGTGGTTCTGCTCTACTTGGAAAACAAGCACTAGGGGTTGGAATGGTCGCTCTGTATTCATTTGTAGTCACTTTAATTCTCGGATTTGCAATCGAAAAGACGATTGGATTCCGTATTAAGGTAGATCAAGAAGTCGAAGGCATCGATCTGAACGAGCACGCTGAAACCGCATATGAAATGTCTAGCTCATCACGAGGAGGTTCGTTCTAATGAAACTTATAACCGCAATATTGAAACCATTTAAGCTCGAAGATGTGAAAAATGCACTTCAAGCTCATGGTGTAACAGGCATGACAGTCTCTGAGGCAAGTGGCTTTGGACGACAAAAAGGTCATACTGAGGTCTACCGCGGCGCAGAATATACAGTCGACCTTGTACCTAAAGTTCGTCTTGAGGTTCTTGCAGATGATGCTGACGCTGACTCAGTGGTTGATGTGATTGTTAAAGCTGCCTCGACAGGATCAATCGGTGACGGAAAGGTTTGGACAACACCGGTAGATCAAGTAGTTCGCGTGCGTACTGGTGAGCGCGGACCAGATGCAATCTAAGATGTAACACATGGGTACGCGTGAGAGAAGAGAGCGATCGAACGAGAGCGACCGCTCTCTTCTCTCACTTTTTTATAGTTCAGCACAGGAGCACCTTGGAATAAAGGGCGATAAAGGAATTGCACTTGCCGCGGTGGGTGGATATGGCAGAGGCGAGCTATCTCCTGGATCGGATTTAGATATTCTCATTCTTCATCAAGGACAGTTCAGTAATGAAAAATTGACTGGATTTGTAAATGCGCTTTTATATCCGCTCTGGGATAGCAACTCCGTTGATCATGCAGTTCGTACTCGAACAGAGACAAGCAAACTTGCTTCCTCGGATTTAAAAGTTGCACTTGGATTACTAGATATACGCCTTGTAGCTGGAGATCCCGATTTAGTAGCAGGTGTTCAACGCGATACATTAGATAGTTGGCACAGAAATTCTCGTGCAAGATTTCCAGAGTTGCGTACATCGATGGCCGCACGTTATGAACGGGCAGGGGAGTTGGCCTATCTTCTTGAACCAGACGTAAAAGAGGCCAGAGGTGGATTGCGAGATATTGGAATACTTAGAGCGATTGCAGCTTCAGGTACGGTTCAAGTGCCACTCGAAAGAATTAGCTGGGCCGAGTCGACGTTAAATAACATTCGAGAGAGTCTTCACATTAGTACCGGACGCAATAAAGATAGGTTACTTTTCCAGGAACAAGACAAGGTTGCAGCCGCCCTTGGGTATGTTGATGCCGATGTAATGATGAGTGAAGTAGCAAAAGCAGCCCGCTTAGTGGACTACTTACTCGAATACACCTGGCACATGCTCGATCACAAAGGTCGCGATGGTTTAGGTCGACTTCTTCGAAAGCCGCGGACGGTTTCAGTTGCTCATAACATCAGTGTTAGCAGTAATCAGATTGTTATCGACCCACTGGTATCTATCGCCAAAGATCCAGTTATCGGTTTGCGTGCTGCTGCAACAGCGGCGCAGTTGGGTCTACCAATCTCGCTTGAAAGCTGCGCTGTAATCACAGAATCAATCAAGGATGGTTCAGGAGCTCTCACAACACCATGGCCTCGCGAGGCAAGAGAGAATCTGATTGCACTAATCGGTGCAGGTGAATCAATGGTGAGAATCTTTGAGACTTTAGATCAAGAGGAGATTATCTTTGGATGGATTCCTGAGTGGTTACCACTGCGCTCACTTGCTCAGCGAAATGCCCTCCATCGCCATACCGTTGATCGTCATATGGTTGAGACCGCAGTTCATGCAGCAAAACTAACGCGAAAAGTTCATAGGCCTGATTTGCTTTTGTTTGCCGCACTTTTTCATGACATCGGTAAGGGAAGCGAGGAGGATCACTCAGAACGCGGTGAGCGATTAATTGCACCCCTTGCAACACGAATTGGATTTTCACCAGCAGATGTTAAGACTTTGCAAATTCTCATCAAGTATCACCTGTTGCTATCGTCAACAGCGACCCGAAGAGATTTAGATGACCCAGCAACGATCTCTTCAATAATTGAGGTCATTCCAGATTTGAATACGCTTGAACTTTTGCACGCACTCAGTGTTGCTGATGGGGAGGCAACCGGCAGCGCGGGTTGGAGTGATTGGAAGGCCTCCTTGGTAAATGATTTAGTGCAACGTGTTCGTCGAATAATGTCTGGTTCAATGGTGGCTGCTCAGCCTGCGTTATCTGATGAACAGATTCTCTTGGCAGAAAATGCTGCGCTAACTGTTCATCTTGAACCGCATGCAAGTGGTTACTCGATTGAAATCGTCTCGCCCGATAAACCCGGCTTGCTCTCATTGGTCGCAGGAGTTTTGAGCACTTCAAGGTTAGATGTGAAGTCTGCGCGAACAAGAAGCCATGGGCCATCTGCAGTCATGTACTGGATTGTCTCGCCTGAGCCACACGCTCCACCAGTGACGCAAACTGGACTGCGCAGCGAGATTGCAAAGGCATTTGATGATTCAACCCTTGTCGAAGAGAGGTTACTTGCCAGAGCAAAGGCATACGCTTCGATTCCAAGTATTCCTGTACCGGCTCCTGAGGTCGTATTCTTTAACGATGCGGCAACCGATGCCACCGTCATTGAAGTACGCAGTCATGATCGCCCGGGCCTGCTCTTTCGAATTGGCTCTGCGATTACTCATGCCAAAGTCGATATCCGCTCAGCTATCGTCACCACGTTAGGTGCCGAAGCCATCGATACTCTCTATGTCTGCGAGCTCCATGGGGGGCCATTGAGCCAGGCGAGGGCAGAAGAGGTCACGTCAGCTCTGCGCTTGGCACTGAAGTAGTCTTAGCTCACAATGTTTGACTCATTAAGCGCCCGTTTTACATCGACATTTTCGGCACTGCGAACGCGCGGAAAGCTATCGAAGAG
>WLOR01000130.1 GCA_009699165.1 Actinomycetota bacterium
CTTACGAACCGCCCATTACTCCAGCTTTATACCCAACACCTCGGACCGTCACAACGATTTCTGGGCGCTCGGCATCGTGCTCAATTTTGGCCCGCAGTCTCTGTACATGCACGTTGACTAGACGAGTATCTGTTGAGTGCCTATATCCCCATACTTCGGTTAGCAGTGCATCTCTTGAAAAAACTCGACCCGGCTCTTTTGCAAGTGCAACAAGTAAATCGAATTCGAGTCGAGTCAGTGCAATTTGCTTACCAGCACGTAACACTTGGTGTGCGGCAACATCTATTGCTAAATCTCCAATTGTGAGCAGGCCAGAGATATCTGTATTTGTACGGCGTAATCGAGTGCGAATACGTGCAACGAGTTCGGATGGATGTTTGAATGGCTTAACCATGTAATCATCGGCCCCAGCCTCTAGTCCTCGCACGATGTCGTAAGAGTCGCTCTTTGCACTCAGCATTATTATTGGCACCATAGACTCTGCGCGAATTAATCGGCAGACCTCAATGCCATCTAGTCCTGGCAACATGACATCGAGTAAAACTAAATCTGGTGGATTATTTCGAAAGACTTCGAGAGCTTCATCTCCACGACTGACAAGGTCGACGTCGATTCCTGCTCCGGTTAAAACAATTCCGAGCATCTCTGATAGGTCTTGGTCGTCATCGACGACCATAACCAGAGTCATTAGCTACCGTGCTCCCATGAGTTCAAGTACATATCTTGTGCAGGAGTCAGTACATCGATGTGTCCGCCCATGCTGATGAGCTTGAGACTAGCTACTTCCTTATCGATATACGTTGGAACTTCATGGACTCCAGGCTTTAGATTCTTTGCCTCTTTAACTAAATACTCTGCTGTGAGTGCTTGATCAGAAAATGACATATCCATAACAGAGGCTGGGTGACCTTCGGCTGCACCAAGGTTTACAAGGCGACCTTCGGCAAGGAGCAGAAGTCTGCGTCCGTCGTTGAGCACGTATTCATCGGTCTGGTGGCGCATTTTGGCATTTTTGGCCTTTGAGTTCTGCTCTAACCACGCTACGTCGATTTCAATATCAAAGTGCCCTGAGTTGGCCATGATTGCGCCATCCTTCATCACGGCAAAGTGCTCTTCACGCAATACATCTCGGTTGCCAGTAACAGTAATGAATACATCGCCAACTTTGGCGGCATCAATCATTGGCATGACTCTAAAACCCTGCATCATCGCATCGAGGGCTTTAGTTGGATCAATTTCAGTGACAATAACGTCAGCGCCCATTCCCTTGGCGCGCTCTGCAACACCTTTTCCGCAATATCCAAACCCTGCAACAACGAGAATGCGTCCTGCAAGCAAGAAGTTAGTGGATCGGAAAACAGCATCGAGTGTTGACTGTCCTGTGCCATAGCGATTATCAAACATATGTTTTGTGTCAGTGTCATTGACAGCAATCATTGGAAATTGAAGTGCTCCATCTTTAGCCATCTGATTAAGTCTGATAACTCCAGTAGTTGTCTCTTCGCATCCGCCAGTAATATTTGGAATCAACTCTTTACGTGTCGTGTGGAGTGTATTTACAAGATCACAGCCATCGTCAAAAACCTGATGCGGTGCGATATCTAAAGCTGCGTTAATGTGTGTGTAGTAACCATCACGATCAACAGCGTTGCGAGCAAATACAGAGATTCCATATTCATGCACAAGTGCAGCAGCGGTATCATCTTGAGTCGAAAGTGGATTTGAAGCACACAGTGCAATCTCTGCACCACCTGCCTTCAATACACGCATAAGGTTTGCAGTCTCTGTCGTCACGTGCATGCAAGCAGCGATTCGAACGCCGGTGAATGGTTGAGATTTTTCAAAACGCTCGCGAATCTGAGCAAGGACAGGCATGTTGCGCTCTGCCCATTCAATGCGCTTTCGTCCCTGAGATGCAAGGGATGCATCTGCGATGTCATGGGCTGGAAGTGTGGATGTGACAGGTGAGTTCACGAAAAGCTCCTTAAGGACGACACTGTAAGAGGCTAGGTTACTGCCCCTTGCCGTAAAGCGAGTAATGAGGCGCTGAACTAGGCCTGAATGATTGAGAGAACTTCATCACGGAGTTTTTCCATTGCTAAGGCGGTTTTAGCCTCAACATTTAGGCGCAGAAGTGGCTCTGTATTAGAGGGCCTGAGATTAAACCACCATGTGCTTGCATTGACGCTGAGTCCATCTAGGTGGTCAATCACGACATCTTTTTTTGTAGAGAACTTAGCCTCAACAAGTTCCATGCATGACTGGGCATTATTGACCTTCGAATTAATCTCTCCGCTTGATGTATAGCGCTGATACGGGGCAAGAATTTTGGAGATTGATGTTGTGGATTCTCCAAGTGCAGCTATGGCGTGTAGAGCCGCAAGAGCGCCAGAGTCGGCGCGCCAAAACTCTTTGAAATAAAAGTGGCCGGAGTGTTCGCCGCCAAAGACTGCGCCGCTTTCGGCCATCATCGCTTTTATATATGAGTGCCCAACACGGCTACGTAACCCAGTTCCACCATTTTCTTCAACTACCTCTTGGACTGCCCGTGAAGATATCAAGTTATAGATTATTTTTGAACCTGGATGCTTAATTAATTCACGATGTGCGATGAGCGATGTGAGGTCTGATGGATTTATCGCAGCTCCATTTTCATCAACTAAGAAGCATCGATCCGCGTCACCATCAAAAGCCAATCCTAAATCAGCTTTATTTTTGATCACTGCTTTCTGAAGGTCCTTAAGATTTGCAGGATCGATTGGATTCGCTTCATGATTTGGGAAGTTTCCATCAAGTTCGAAGTACAACGGAATAACTGTGCAGTTTAATCGAGCGAAAATAGCTGGCGCAGTGTGCCCAGCCATTCCATTTCCTGCATCAACAACAATTTTTAACGGACGAATAGTCTCAAGATTGACCATCGACAATAAATGATCCACATACTCTTCAAGCATCTCACGCTTAGTTTCAACGCCTACCGAGCGAATCTCAAGTGGTGATCCCTGACGAACAAAGCCTTCAATGACCTGCAGTCCAGTCTCTTTTCCAATTGGCCGGGCACTACTAAAACAGAGTTTTATCCCGTTATATGCAGCAGGGTTATGGCTTGCCGTAAACATCGCTCCTGGTAGGCCTAACTTTCCGGAAGCGAAGTACAGCATGTCTGTTGATGCAAGCCCGATTCTAATTACATCAAGTCCAGTCGAAGTCACACCAGCTGAAAATGCATCGGCGAGCGCGGGCGATGAAGGTCGCATATCTTGGCCGATAATTAC
>WLOR01000131.1 GCA_009699165.1 Actinomycetota bacterium
GCGTGGAGGGTCATCGAGTTATTCCGCAAGGATCTCAAGACTTCCCACCGAATTTTTTGGTTAATTTCGATTCCAACGAAATTATACTTACGCTGACTATTATGGATATGAAATTCATTATGCGGTCGAGCAACATGGGATTATCTTGGGATACTCCGCACTACTTAGGTAAAGTAAGAGCCGAGAATGACGATTTGCAAAAGACCTTGGTTGCAAATAGGGATTATTCTGAGATTGGCATAGTTTGGGTAGCGGACTCAGGCAAAATACTGACCAGCTTTTCTTTTGATCATGGTTTGCATTGGTCAAGAGAATTCCAAATTGGAAATATTAACTCTGTGTCTTATGTGCCTTCCATAGTCTCTACGAAGACTACAACAAGTGAAGGTTTTCTAGTCTCTAGCGTAGAATACACTGGCAGTATCTTTAAATTATATGCAAGACAACTTGCGCCTTTTGCGTTGATTTACGATGACAATGGTTCTAGCGCAGGTGCTGCGTCTGCTCCAGAGATATTTCTCAATCCGTTAGAGACAATTGCTCAAGAAAATATTGGTAAGTTACAAAAGACAAATTCCGTCTTTGTTGGCTGGAACTCAAAGCCTGATGGGAGTGGCGAAGCTTTTCAGCCAGGTGGCAAAATCGCCCTAAGTAAAAGCCTACGTTTATACGCGCAATGGAAAAAGATTCCCTTTATGATTACGTGTGTAAAAGGTAAATTGGTAAAAAAAGTGACGTCGTTGAATCCGGTGTGCCCAAAGGGTTTTACTAAGAAATATTAGAACCATCAAAGTAATCTATTTTGAGTATTTTGTGCTTAGCGAGTTATTTAACTACTCGATATCTAAGTGGACCGTACTGGGATCGAACCAGTGACCCCCACAATGTCAATGTGGTGCTCTACCGCTGAGCCAACGATCCTTGCTGGGAAATCATACCCCACGATATTTATTGCCGTTAGCGACCGAAGTCATCCTCAATTCGTTCTATGTCATCTTCGCCAAAGTAAGTACCTGTCTGAACCTCAATAAAGATGACGTCCTCGGTGCCAATATTTTCAATTCGATGAAGATCTCCGATGGCCAAATCAATAGTGTCATTGGCTTGCAATGTTTTTTTCTCGCCGTTATGCGTTACTAAAGCTGTTCCTGTAACTATAAACCAGTGCTCTGCGCGTTTTTCATGGCGCTGGTATGAAAGGCGCTTACCTGGTTTGACCCAGATGCATTTCACTTTATGAGCAATACCTTCTTGCAAGATCTCGTACCGGCCCCAAGGGCGCTCTGACTCACTCATGACGCCTGCTCTCTTTGTGCTTGAGGTTTCTAATGATGGAGGTCGGGACGGGATTTGAACCCGTGTAGAGGGATTTGCAGTCCCTTGCCTCGCCTCTCGGCCACCCGACCAATTACATATCGCCATGGCGACTTTTCAGAGCGGACGACCGGGTTCGAACCGGCGACCTGAACCTTGGCAAGGTTCCGCGCTACCAACTGCGCTACGTCCGCGAGGAGGCAAAATCTATCGTAGGAAGGCCATAAGCGCCAAAGTGAGCGATGAATGGATAGCGTTTGCCCGTGATTGATAGCGATTACCTCTTTTGGATGAATGGGCGATTAGCAACAGGCCTTGCTGAAATCTCCCACGATCCATCCTGTTTAGATGACGGTGGGTTCTGGGCGGTCACAACAACTTTCGAGGCAGAGTTCACTGCAGCACGTTTTAGTCAGGTAGTTGAGTCAGAGTTTCCTGTACATCCCTGGCAAGAACTATCGGGAAACTGGAAAAGCTCAAAGAGTAAATCAGAGTACATGGATTATGTGCATTCGATTCAAAGTGCGATCGCCGACGGGTGGGTCTATCAGGTAAATGCTTGTCGAGAGCTCTCAACAAATCTGCCAGATGATCGAAACTTACGGGGATTGTTTTCAAAAATACTTCGCGAAAACCCAGCACCGTGGGCGAGTTACCTTGAGATTCCTGGGGTCAATATCGCCTCGGCTTCACCAGAGTTATTTTTAGCTCGCAAGGCAAGTCATATAAAAACCTCACCAATAAAGGGCACCCAACTTCCTGGCCAAGAGCACTTTGGTGCAAAAGATATCGCCGAGAATGTCATGATCGTGGATCTCATGCGCAATGATTTCGGCGAGATTTGCAAAAGTGGTTCGGTGAGTGTTCCAAGGTTATTAGATTCTGAAACTCATCCCGGATTAGTTCACCTAGTCTCAGATATTGAGGGTGAACTTCTCAATGATATTTCATGGAGTGAGATTTTCACCGCGCTTTCTCCGCCGGGTTCTATCAGTGGTGCTCCAAAGTCATCGGCACTGTCGGTGATAGACAATAACGAACTCAAGCGGGGGCCTTACTGCGGATTTCTTGGTTGGGTGCACGATGACCAGTGCGAACTTTCTGTTGCGATCCGAATCTTTTTCAAAGATAGCGCACTTCGATTTGGAACCGGTGCTGGGATTACATGGGGGAGTTCTGCATCCGAAGAGTGGGAAGAGACTGAGTTAAAGGCACGCAGGCTTATCTCTATCGCAGGAGGGGTTTTGCCGTGAAGGTTTCGGTCAATGGCTTGATCATGGACGTCTCATCATCACAGTTCACAGAAGATGGTTGGCTGCCTGGTTGGGGTGTCTTTGAAACTTTGCGAACAGTAAACGGAATTGCCTATTCATTTTCTAGACACATGGAACGAGCGTTATTGGGATGTAGAACATTGAGCGTTCCGATACCGGAATATTTTCTTGTGCGCGAAGCTATTACCGATTTAATCTCACTCGATTCTTTCTCCGATGGTGTCTTAAGAATCTCTTTTGGCTCTGATGGACAATGGGGGGCGGTTCATATGCCTTACAGACCAGTTGAGACACCTGCGAAACTACGGATACACCCTGTCAATATTGCAACGGCCAGCGGTGTTATCAAGAGTTATCCATACACGCACAGATTAGAGATTCTAAATCAAGCCAAATCGCTCGGCTTTGATGAGGCGCTGGTATGCAATAGCGATGGCAATATTGCAGAGGGCGCTGTCACTAATCTGCTTTTACAACTCGATGGCCGTTGGTTGACTCCACCCATAGAGGACGGAGTCTTGCCTGGGATTATGCGAGATCTAGTTTTGGAAAACTTGGAAGTAGATATCGAATCCATACCGCTTTCTAAAGTTGAAGATATAACGTCAGCTCTTTTATTAAGTAGCCTTCGATTTTGCCAA
>WLOR01000132.1 GCA_009699165.1 Actinomycetota bacterium
GTGCATGAGCGCAAATGGGAGGTCGACTCACTCATCTATCCGATCGCTCTGGCCATAGGATTTTGGAAGACAACAAACAACTCGGCGCCTTTTGATGCCCAATGGCAAGCGGCGATTTGCCTGATACTTACAACGTTGCAAGTGCAACAACGAATTGATGGACACGGCCCATATTTTTTCGACCGTGATACGACAAATCCGATAGATACATTGTGTAACAAGGGTCAAGGTCCAGCCTATAAAGCAACTGGAATGATTGCATCTAGTTTTCGTGCCTCAGATGATGCCTGTATCTACCCTTTTAATATTCCAGAAAATCTCTTTGCATTGGCAACTTTGCGCGACTTAGTGGAATTACTCCAAGTACTCTCTCTATTCGATTTACTAGAAACAACTCAGTTACTAATTCAAGATATCTCTAGAGGTATTGAAGCTTATGGGCGGGTGCAACATCCACGGCTGGGCGAAATCTATGCTTACGAGGTTGATGGCCTAGGAAATAACATCTGTATGGATGATGCAAATGTTCCGAGTCTTTTGTCACTACCATTTTTGGGTATAACAGAGCGCAATAACGAAATCTATCTGGCTACGCGATCATTTATTCTCAGCCACGAAAACCCTACATACTTTGCAGGAGCACTTGGCGCAGGGATTGGATCTCCTCACACTGGTAAAGGCAAGATTTGGCCAATCTCTTTGATTATTCAAGCAAGTACAAGTAACGATGATGCAGAAATTGTGAACTGCTTGCGTCTTCTGATGAATTCGGATGCAGGTACTGGTCTGTTGCATGAATCTTTTAGTGTTGATGACGTTGAGGATTACACGAGAGCGTGGTTTGCCTGGTGTAACTCGCTCTTTGCGGGTCTAATCGTAGGTTTACTCGATGAAAAACCTGGGCTCTTAGATACCCTTTAGCGCTTTGTTGCTCTCTGGCTAATTCGATACTTAGAAATATAGTCGCGATCGAGTTCCCACCCCAGGCCCGCTCCCGCAGGAAGTGCCATAAAACCATTCTTTAAAGCCGCAGCGTTGGCAATCATGTTGTGCCAGATTGGATCTCTATCAGGGTGGAAAAACTCTATGTATGTACCATGGGGTTGAGATGCAATCAGATGTGCAGAGACTTGAGCCTCTTCATGGTGGGCCATTTTCACACCGTATGTTGTAGCTAAAGCAGCTGCTCGACGCCATTCGGTGGGGCCACCCGACCATGATGAATCAAAGTTGCAGTAATCGATAGCACCAACTTCCATGAGGTCTCTGCAACCAGCTGCTGACATTTCAGTTTGGCCAGCACACACTGCAATTCCGCTTCGAAAGCGTACGTCTCTCATTGCTCTGCGATCATTCTCCCAGTGACATGGCTCTTCAAACCACATGATGTCTTGATCCTGAACTAATTGCGCGAACTTGATTGCAGAGTTAATATCCCAACCCTGATTCGCATCGACGGCGATCTTAAAATCAGGGCCAGCAACCGAACGGGCCAATCCCACTCTCTTTGCATCTTCTTCGGGTGATAATCCACCCACTTTGAATTTCATTCCGGCAAACTCTTTATCTTGTAAGTATGCAATCTCTTCTTCAATACTTAAATTACTGTTGTAATAGCCACCGATACTAATTACTGGCACGGCGTCGCGAAATCCTCCCCACAATTTCCATAATGGGATATTGAGGCTTCGACCCATCAAATCCCATAAGGCGGTATCAAATGCGGCAGTTGCAACTAGCCCTAATCTGCGATCGCGAAGAATGTTCCAAGTAGCAGGACGTGCAATCTCCCAGCATTTTTCAATCGCCAGAGCCTCGTGGCCAAATAATCGTGGAGCAATCTCATCATGGATAATCGAATCAATCTCAGAGAGTCCGGCATCTTCGTCGCCAACATAGGCCTCCCCCATAGCGCCATCTTCTGTAAATATCCGCATGAGAACGGTGGAGCGGTGGGTCATTTGGTAGAAAGAGCCCTTATAAATACGGGCTAATGGGACACGAATGAGTTCGGTTTCAACTCTAGAAATAGCGCTCATTGTGTGACCTCTTTGCTCCTGGAATTTCTGGAAACGATTCTGGAAATATCATACACTTGCAGTATGTCCGAGCGGAAGAGGCAAGATCGCGTCACCCCCCTGCCTGTTGCCACGATGGAAGACGTAGCCCGCAAAGCTGGTGTTGCGATTTCAAGTGTCTCGCGCGTTTTATCTGGTCACCCTGATGTGTCGGCGCGAATGGCAAAGAGAGTTGAAGAGGCAACACGGCTACTGGGATATGAGCCAGATATTTTGGCGCAGTCCATGCGAAGTGGAGAGACCAGGACAATTGGGTTCATTATTACGGATATTTCAAACCCTCTCTTTGCTCAAGTTGCCCAAAGCTGCGAACAAGAGCTTCGCAAAATGGGTTATTCAATGATTTTGATGAACTCTGATGGGGATGAAGTCACAGAGTCTGAAAACTTTGCGGTTCTGCGCAGGCGCAGAGTAGATGGGATTATTGCCTCACTTATTTCAGAAAAGTCTCCAACCGTAAAATCCTCGCTGCAGAATCTACGATCACCCCTTGTACTTCTCGACCGTCATATAGCTGGGTATGCGTATGGAAGCGTTACGGCAAATCATTTTGGTGGAATCAAAGATGCGGTCAATCACTTGATCAATCAAGGCCATAGAGAGATAGCCTTTATTACTGGCACCGCTGATGTGTTGATTACCAGAGAGCGATTAAAGGGTTATAAAAAGGCCTTTACCGAAAACGGTATTCCTATCAATGAGAACAACATTCGACTGGGAAATTTCACAGAAGAGTTCTCTGAACGTCAAACGTATCTCCTATTCTCATCTCCTCATGTACCAACTGCTATCTTGACCGGAGGAGTTGGCGCTACTGCAGGTGCGATTCGCGCATTGAGATCTCTTAATCTAACAATTGGAAGCGAAGTTGCCTTTATTGCAATCGATGAGTGGCCTATGTTTGATGTGATCCTCCCCCAGCTTTCTTCGGTGTATCGAGATCCAGAGATGATTGGACGCGAATCAGCGCGTCTTTTATTAGAGATTATGCGTGGGGCAAAACCCCGTAAAACAGTGATAGAGACTCACTTTATTATGCGTGAAAGCAGTGCCAACAAAGTTCACA
>WLOR01000014.1 GCA_009699165.1 Actinomycetota bacterium
CGTGTATTGCTTTGAGCCTGCGCAATAAGTTGGAGCGCTGCAAGAGGGGATGCAATCTCTGCTCCACCATATTTCTTTAACGCGGCAGCTCTGCCAGTTGCGATGGCGCTTTCCCATCCTGGATCTGTGCTGTAATCCTTTCGCTCGATGACAGTTTTGCCACTTAAGACCGAGACTGCGAATGCAACCGATCTCTCAATAAAATCTGAAGGATCAAAGACGGCATCGACGACGCCCAAAGCAAGTGCATCTTTGGCCTTCATCATCGTATTGTTGTTAAGCGCATTGAGCATAATTACCTGCACTGCCCGCTCTGGTCCAATAAGTTTCGGAAGTATGGTTGCACCACCCCAACCAGGAACCAAACCTAAAAAGACCTCAGGAAGACCCGTGAATGCGGTGCTTGCTAAAGTTCTAAATTTGCAGTGAAGGCCAACTTCTAATCCGCCACCGAGTGCTAAGCCATTGATAAATGCAAATGTTGGAATGCCACACTCATCAAGTCGCCTAAAGACATCGTGACCAAGTTTTCCTATCGCAACAGACTGTTCACGATTTTGAATAAATGAAAGTGCTGATAAATCGGCACCAGCTGCAAATATAAATGGTTTACCTGTGATTGCAATCGCGGTCGGCTTGCTTTCAACTGCTTGTGTGATAGCGGCATTGAGTGACTCAAGGGATGCTGGCCCGAATGTATTAGGGCGGTTGTGGTCGTGGCCGTTATCCAAGGTAATTAATGCAAGTGTGCCTGAGCCACCAAATGCAGATAGATCTACATCTCGCACATATGCATGCGTAACAACCTCTTCTGGTGCACCTTCTGGCAGTTTTATAGCAGTGCTCATTTATTTCACCGATCCCTTGAAGTGTGGGTTTTCCCAGATAACTGTGCCGCCCATACCTAGTCCAATACACATTGTTGTAACTCCATAACGCACTTCTGGGTGGTCTTCAAAGCTGCGCGCCAAGTTGAGCATCAAGCGAACGCCCGATGAAGCAAGTGGGTGGCCAACAGCGATCGCACCACCAAAGGGGTTAACACGTGCATCGTCATCAGCGATTCCGAAATGTTCTAGGAATGCTAAGACCTGCACTGCAAAGGCTTCATTTATTTCAAAGAGTCCGATATCGGCAATTGTTAAGCCGGCTTGATCAAGGGCTTTAATAGTTGCTGGGACTGGTCCGTAGCCCATTACTTCAGGTTCTACACCGGCGAATGCGAAAGTGACTAGACGTGCTTTGATGGTTAAACCAAGTGCAACTGCTCTCTCTTCGCTAGCAAGCAAAGCGGCAGTAGCTCCATCATTTAGCCCCGAAGAGTTTCCGGCCGTTACTCGACCAGCGGGCCTGAATGGAGTTTTTAATCCAGCTAAACCCTCCAATGTTGTACCTGGGCGAGGTGGTTCGTCCATTGTTGCAATCGCCCATCCGAGCTCTGCACTTCTTGCAGCAGTTGGAATTAAATCTCGTTGAATTAATCCAGCCTCATAAGCTTTGGCCGTCTTTATCTGTGAGTTCAATGCATATTTATCTGCACGTTCTTTTGTAATAGTTGGAAAGCGATCATGTAAACGTTCGGCAGTTGCCCCCATAGCAAGGGCGTCTTGTTCAACTATTCGTTCAGCGAGAAAACGTGGATTTGGATCTAGGCCTTCACCGATTGGGTGATTACCCATATGTTCGACACCGCCTGCGATTGCGATCTCGTTTGCGCCAAGTGCAATTGCGCCAGCGATCGTAGTTACAGCAGTAAGTGCACCTGCGCACCATCTATCGATGGAGTATCCGGGAACCGTATGTGGCAATCCAGCTAAGAGCGCAGCGCTTCGTCCGATATTCATTCCTTGATCACCGGTCTGAGTTGCTGCAGCGATTGCAACGTCATCAATGGTTGCTCGATCAACTAGTGGATTACGATCTAAGAGACCGCGAATGGCGCGAACCATTAAATCATCGGCGCGAGTACCTGCATAAAGACTGCCGGCTTTTCCGAAGGGAGTACGAACTGCATCAACCAACACAACCGAACGCGACATAAGGTATTCCTCCACTAATGAGCTATGTGGTTATGTTACTCGTCAGTAAGAGTTTTCAACAGACAGAGTTAAGCCTTTATGAGTGTTTTTACGCGCTCTTTTGAGAGGTAAGGAATTAAGACGGCTACAAGATATGCGGCATACATTCCAAGCTGCATCCATGAGGTTGTTGTATCAAAGCCAACAGTTCCTGCAAGAACTCCACCGAGGATTGATTCTTTAGGGATTACGGATGTAACGTCCCAGGCAAATGCATCTGGCCCGGGGAGTAGGCCTAACTCTTGAAACTCATGGACGCCATAGGAGAGAACCCCTGCCGCTACGATGATGAGAGCAACTCCTGTATATCTAAAGAATGTAGAGAGATTTAATGTGATGGAGCTCTTAAAAATCAGATATCCAAGAGTTATTGCAAGACCAAAGCCTGCAGTAAGGCCCAGCGCAGAGCTCATAGGGTTGGCATTGGATTTAAAGTTTGAGTAGACAAAGAGTGATGTCTCAAGACCCTCGCGAATAACAGCGAAAAACGCCGCTCCAGCAAGGGCAAATGGCCCTGTCAAGATAGCGCGATCCATCTTTTGCGTTAGCTCACTTTTGAGAGAGCGTGCAGTTCTCTTCATCCAAAATACCATCCAAGTAACGATGGCCACCGCTATCAAGGATGTCGTTCCTGCAAAAAGCTGCTCTCCCTTGGGCGTTAGCTCTGCCGATGTAAAGGATAAAAAGGCACCAAGTCCAGCACTGGCCACAACAGCAAGGCCGACTCCAGCCCAGATGTAGGTGCGCATCGCTATTTTTTCGCTCTTTGTTATATAGGCGATCAGAATTCCAACAATGAGAGCAGCTTCTAACCCTTCACGAAGGGCGATGATGAAGGAGCTGAGCATGGGAAAAATCTAAGGCACATGGGGTATTTACGCAACTCTTTCGTTGCGTAAATCAGGGGGTTTCGGGTGTGGGTTCAGCCACAGGCTCCTCAACCACGAGCGGCTCGCGCTCTAATAGGGCATCGGCTAGTACTGATGCAACTAAGTCGATCTGCCAAGGGCGGGCACCGAGTTCGGCCAAAGTAGCCCGAACCGCCGACTCATCGCGCACTTCGGTTGCCTTGGGTGGAGGCGACCAGCAAAGGCGGCGCACAATTTCGGGAGAGATCAAATTTTCAGCCGGGATTGAATTATCGGTTGCGACTGTGTCGATCAGGGCCCGCGCATGTGAAAGTGGTGCAAACTTCTCAGGGAATCGATCGCGCCAGAGTTTTATCGGTGGCAATGTATCGGTTGCCGAACGCATCGCTGGCCACTGGCTTTCATCCAAGGCGATCGCATCACTAATTGCTTTTAACCACACCGTTGAATTTTCTAACCATCGAGGGCGAAGACCAATGGGGCGAAGCGCTTTTTCAAACTCCTTCTTATTCGTTGGAGCAGTCAATGAGAGCTCAATGATTGCTGAGTCATTGAGCAGTTTTCCACCAGCGATATCTTGTGCCGATGCGATTGCATCACGTGCTTGCCATAACTGTCGAATAATGGCTAGCTGGTCACGACGTTTTATCTTGTGCATACCCGAAGTTCGTCGCCAAGGATCAATGCGAGGCGGTGGGGGAGGTGCTTTAAGTATCGATGAAAACTCTTGCAGTGCCCATTCGAGTTTCCCAGCGGTTTTTAGAATTTCAAAGATCGCATCGCGAAGTTCTACCAGAAGCTCTACATCAAGTGCAGCATATGTTAGCCAATCGTGTGGCAGCGGCCGCGTAGACCAATCAGCGGCACTGTGCTCTTTGGCAAGCGATACCCCCATGAGAGATTCCAGGAGTGGACCGAGTCCAACGCGTGGAAGACCCGCAATCCTGCCACCGAGTTCGGTATCAAAGAGATGCACTGGATTGATTCCAATTTCACGAAGACATGGCAGATCTTGCGTACTTGCATGCAGGATAACTTCATCGGTATTGAGAACTGCATTTAGCTGGGCGATAAGAGGGCTGCTAACTCCAAAAGGAATTGGGTCAATTAAATGAAGCCCGCCACCATTTCGCTTTATCTGTATCAAGTAAGCACGAGCGCTATATCTAAAGCCCGATGCACGTTCGGCATCAACTGCAAAAGCCCCATTTCCTAATTGCAATTGACTTATTGCGGCTTTAAGAGCTTCTTCTGTATCTATCACAGCAGGTGTTCCACCAGCTGGAATCAGCAAGGGCACAGGCAGGGTTATCTCATCCATCGAAGTATTTATCGAGTTCGCGAAAGATTGATTGAAGTTACGCCTTCGGGGACCTCTTCGAGTCCAGCGACATCGGCAATCAAGGTGCACCATCCTGAAATATGTTTAATTAACTCGCTCGGTGTGGTGACAACAGGTGTCCATGAGGCGCGTATTTCAATCTCGGATTCATTATGTCGGGGAGAGAGCTTTCCAAAGGATGCGCTAGATACTCGCGTAACCGTGCCGCTTGGTGCTGCAATTGTGCACTCTGCATTTTCAAGTGCAGCTAGAAACCAGCTCCAACCAAACTCTGGAAGTGATGGATCTTCCTGCATCGCGGTATCAACATCGGCGCGCACGAAAGTCACGCAACGAAACTCGCCCTCCCACGTATCCTGACCACCAGGTTCGTGTAAAAGTACGAATCGACCTGATGCTAATTCATCCTCTTCATCTCCGATTTTTCCATTGCTGACATCGGCTGAAAAGGCAAAGGCAAAGCTCGCTAACTTTTGCGGGGCTGGAACCTCTTCGAGAACAATCTCGTTTCGGGGGGTAAAAGTTCGCAGATGCTCAAGTAATCTCGCGAATCCATTGGCATCCATTCCCCTAGAGTAATAATTTCACGCACAGTTCTGGGGAGGCGGGGCGGTAACCTTGCTCCTATGGCACCACTTTTAGCACTTCTATCGAGTTTGCTGTGGGGCACTGCAGATTTTGAGGGCGGTCGGTTGAGTAAAAGACATGCACCGATTGCGGTTCTCGGATTTTCGCAAGTTATAGGTTTGATTTTTGGAATAGCACTAGTCATCATCTCTGGTGACTGGAGTGCGAAAGCTCTTGGTGCTGGTGGCTATTTTATTCCTGGAGTGTGTGCGGGCTTCCTGGGTTACTTTGGACTCATCTGTTTATACGCTGGACTTTCAACTGGCAGCATGGGAGTTGTCTCGCCGATAAGTGCCTTAAGCGCAGTTGTTCCGTTAACGTATGCCCTCGCTCATGGCGATTCACTCTCGGGTATTACCTCAATAGGAATTGCACTTGCACTCGTCGGCGCTTTTTGCGCAAGTGGACCTGAACTTTCGCAAGGTCTACCTATTCGTCCACTTTTGTTAGCGATTGGTGCAGCCTGTGGGTTTGGATCTGCACTCACCTTCATCTCGATAGGTTCACAAGCAAGTGCACTCATGACCATGGTAACCATGCGAGCGGCAACCTTTGTAGTCACAGTTGCTATCGCAATACGTTTTCGAAGTTTGGGCGGCTTTTCAAAAAAAGATTACCCAAGTTTAATGTTCATGGGTGTTGCTGATTTTCTAGCCAATCTTCTACTAGGTGTTGCTTGTAACAACGGCTCTGTTTCGGTTGCAATGGTCCTTGGATCGATGTACCCGATTGCTACTGCGATTCTTGCATTCAGATTTCTGCGAGAGCGTTTGCATAAGATTCAATATGTCGGAATCGTATTAGCGGTAAGTGGTGTTGCTCTTATTTCTGCTTTCTAATTACTCGCCTCAAAGAAGAGAGTTCCATCGACTTCTCGCTTGTCTATAGTTGCAAAGCTGTTGAGAATCTCTGGCCAATCTACTAATTTCTCGCCACCGATAACATCCGTTACCGTCAAATAAAACGTATCGATGAGATTTGCACTTAGCAACTCTTGAATTATTGCGACTCCACCTTCGATCATGATCTTGGGGCCAAACTCTTTTTTTGCTCTCTCAACGGCCTGTGATGCAGGCATGTTCCATAGTTGAGCTTTGGAATTTGTGGGCAGTGGATTAACTTGCGATCGGGAAATCACAATTAATGGCACTGGAGTTATGGCATATGGCTCTGTACGTGCCGTATTTCCTCCAATAATGATTGCATCAAAGCTCTTACGTCGCGCCACAAAGCTCTCGCGATCAGCCTGGGAGCTAACGCCCTTAGAGCTCCCATTCTTAAGGCTCGATCCATCGGCTCCCACGACAAGGGAAACTGCGGTGCTCATGTGGCTAGCATCTCAGTTCAACGCCAATTCACAGGTGTTTCCACGCTCATAAGTTGAGTCCAACCCGCATGTGTAGTTAGCCTGTGATGTATGACCGCCCCTAAGCGCATCCTTGCCGCCCTAGTGGTTGGGATTGTGGGCTCGGTAGCGGTCCTAGCCTTTCCTGCACATGCGGCGCAGACCCTTGAGCAGGTGCAGGCAAAGGTTCGCCAACTTGAAGAGGATGCAACGACGGCGGCAGAGGGTGCACAAGAGGCGAAGGTCAAGTTGGCTTCGCTGACTCAAACACTCAATGGGATTAAGGCAAAGGCGCAGATCCAAAGCCAGACCTTGTCACTGCTCCAGAAATCTCTGGGAGTGATCGCTGTAGAACAGTACAAGGCAGGAACGCTGAGCCAAGGTCTAGAGCTCCTCTTTTCCAGCGACCCTTCCCTTTATCTCTCATCGGCCGGAGCCTTAGATTCGGTGACTAGAGGAAAATCTGCACAACTAAGAAGATATCAAGCCGCTCAGCAGAGATTGAATGCAACAACTTTGACCGTCAATGACAAATTAGTACTTGTTAAAGCGGCGCAGAAGAAATACGCCGCACAATCAGCGTTAGCTTTATCGAAATTGAAAGAGGCAGAGATTCTTCTTTCGAAGTTGAAGAAGGCAGATCGTGAACGTTTAGCAAAGTTAGCAGCAGCTCAAGAAGATGCTGATCAAGCGTCATCACTGGTAGCAGCTAAATCTGCAAGTGGTGTATCAGGTAGAGCCGGTGTGGCATTGAAATTTGCACTCAAGCAGATTGGCGATAGATATGTTTTTGGAGCCGCTGGTTTAGTAACGTGGGACTGCTCTGGATTAACGATGCGCGCTTATCAAGCAGCCGGTGTTTCATTACCGCACTCATCGTCGGCTCAATCTCGCATGGGTAAAAAAGTCTCACTCAAGGCGCTCAAGCCAGGAGATCTTTTATTCTTTGGTCGTCCGGTTTCGCATGTAGGAATGTATTTAGGTGGAGGCAAGATGGTCCATGCTCCACGATCGGGCTCACGTGTGAAAGTTACAACAAGCGGATCGTTGGGTAGTAAGCCGTTAGTCGGAGCACGCCGCTTTTGAAGAAAGTAATCTTTATAACTAATGATTTCGGCCCACGTGCAGGGGGAATCGAAACTTTTATTATCGGTTTAATCCAGCGTTTACCGTATGGTGTCACGACTGTTTATACATCTAGTCAGGCAGATACACGCGACTACGACGCGGGTTGGCTAAGTGAGTATGGCGTTCGCATTGTTAGAGATCCTGCAAAAATCTTGCTCCCGACCCCACGAGTAACCAGACGGATAATCCGAATACTCAAGGCAGAGGGCATTGAGATAGTCGCATTCGGTGCGGCGGCGCCACTTGCGGCGATGTCTTATGCACTGCGCAGAGCGGGGGCGCGCAGAATTATCGCTCTGACGCATGGCCATGAGGTCTGGTGGTCAAAGGTATTTCCATTTAATGCTGTGATGAGATTAATTGGCTCAAGCACCGATGCATTGACATATCTTGGTGAGTTCACCCGTAAAGCCATCTCTGCCTCATTGACTCCAGCTGCGGCATCGGCGATGGTAAAGATTGCTCCAGGAATAGATACCGAGCACTTTGCTCCAGTTGATTCTGCCGCGCTTAAATCAAATCTTGGGTTAGACGCAAAAAAAGTTATCGTCTCGGTAGGTCGATTAGTGCACCGCAAGGGTCAGGACAATTTGATCGAAGCAATGAGTGCAATAATTTCTGAAGTGCCAGATGCACATCTGCTATTAGTTGGAGAAGGACCGTATCGCGACCACCTCACAAAACTTGTCGGTAAATATAATCTTCAGTCCAATGTAACTTTTATTGGTCGAATTCAATATGAGGATCTTCCGAAATACATTTGCCTGGGCGAAATATTTGCAATGCCTTCAAGGTCGCGCTTTTTTGGATTAGAGGTTGAGGGTTTAGGAATTGTCTATCTCGAAGCTAGTGCGTGTGGACTTCCAGTAATCGCCGGTGCTTCTGGGGGAGCACCAGATGCCGTAATTGAAGGAGTTACGGGAGTAGTTGTCGATGGTTTAGATAGCGCCGCAATTGCCGTTGCGGCGATAGAAATGCTCAACAACCCAGAGAAATCACAGATGATGGGGGCCGCTGGTCGAGAATGGATAGTTGCCAAATGGCGCTGGCAGATCTGGGCCGATGAGTTCCTACACTTACTCAACCAATAAGTTGTGTTTTCTAGCCTTATATACGGCAGCGGTACGATTCGAAACCTCTAATTTTCTAAAGATTGATGCCAGATGTGTTTTAACAGTTGCTGTGCTTAAGAAAAGTTGCGATGAGATATCTTGAGTTGATGCCCCAGTTGCCAACTTTGCCAACACATCAAACTCTCTGGCCGTTAAGTTAAAGCTTTGCGATTTTGCCTTAATCGCAGCGCTCAAACCCTTGGCGCTAAAGTGCATTGGGGAGATGAGTGCAAAGTTTATCGCCGCTATCAACTCTTCAATCGGTGCGGTCTTTAGAATGTATGCACTTGCACCGGCGTTCATGGCGGCTAGTAGGTATTCGTCGGAGTCGTTAAGGGTCAAGACCACGATTCCAATTTCCTGTGAAACTCCTCTTACCCACGTTATAACTTCAAATCCAGTTCCATCGGGGAGGTTTAAATCAACGATAATTACATCGGGGTTGACGTGAGCGATCTGCGCTCGTGCCTCTGCTGCACTTGCAGCTTCGGCCGCCACCGTCAAGCCATGCCTACTAAGGGCGCTCTTTAAACCTTCGCGAACGACGGAGTGATCATCAATAATCACGACCCGCGTCATGGACTGATTAGCGGAATCGTTATAGCGACCCGTGTTCCATCACTTTCTGAATTAACCTCTAGAGAGCCAGATAAGTTTTTAACGCGCTCTTGTATTCCCAAGAGTCCAAAGTGGTCGCTCTTAGGTTGGGCTCCTCCATGTCCATTGTCATGAACGCTTATTGTCAACGATGTAGCATCAGAGTGCTGTTGGACGTTGCGAATAAGTTCTGCAAAGATTTTGGAAAGTTCATAGTTAATGGATGGCTCAAACTCTGACTCCAATGGCGGTGAATCCAATCGAAGATTGTGCATTTCGGCTCGCACTTTCTCGATAAGTTCAATTAACCTAAAGCGAAGAGTACGAAGTTCTGCGCGCATATCAGGGGCAGTACCCTCTTTACCAATGAGTGAGTCAACAAAATAACCTAAACCAACAAGGTCTTGGGCGATCCCATCGTGTAACTCTTGTGCGAGTTTTACTCGCTGATTTTCGCTCACATCGTTACTTAGTAAAGAGTTGTTCAATCTCCTTGGCGAACTCTTTAGAAATCACTGCACGCTTCATGGAAAGCTTTGCAGTCAGATGGCCTCCTGCAATTGTGAAATCGGTTGGCAAAATAATGAATTTGCGAATCGATTCGGCTTTACTCACTGCTTTATTTGCATCGTCTACTGCCGTTTGAACCACAGAGATTAAGTCGGGATCGTGGGCTAAGTCAGCCATCGATGCGCCTTCTTTCTTGTGGTTTGCAACCCACGATTTCAGAGCCTCTTGATCAATGGTTACAAGTGCAGCTATAAAAGGTTGGTTATCGCCAACGACCATGCACTGACTTACCAATGGATGGGCGCGGAGGCGGTCTTCAAGAACTGCAGGTGCAACATTCTTCCCGCCAGCGGTAACGATTAACTCCTTCTTGCGTCCAACGATATAAAGGAAACCTTCATCATCTAACTTTCCTAAATCACCCGACTGGAACCAGCGATCACCAGTGAACACCTGGCTATCGGCCGCCTCGTTCTGCCAGTAACCACGCATCACTATTGCTCCCTTAATGAGGACTTCTCCATCCTGGGCAATCTTGACCGATGTGCCGGGCACTGGGCGTCCAACGGAGCCAACACGATGTGCACCAGTGAGATTCAATGTTGCTCCAGCTGTTGTCTCGGTGAGGCCATAGCCTTCGAGAATGGTTATGCCTGCGCCTCGGTAAAAATGTCCCAGGCGGACACCAAGTGGTGCTCCACCTGATATTGCTGCCTCAACTCTTCCTCCCATGCCCGCGCGAATCTTTGAGTAGACCAACTTGTCGAAGAGTTTGTGCTTGAGGGTTAAAAATGGAGAGATGGACTTCTTGTCCAAACTCTCCGAGTAGGCAATCGCAACATCAGCAGCTTTCTTGAATATCTTCGCCTTACCTGCCGCCTCAGCACGTGCCTCGGCTCCGTTATAAATCTTTTCAAATATTCGTGGAACCGCTAATACAAATGTTGGCTTGAAAGAGGCCAGATCCATCGGTAAGCGACCAACAGGATCGCTGCAGTGTGCAAGATGAAGTCCCGCTGCGATTGCACCGATCTCAACCATTCGTCCAAAGACGTGAGCAACAGGTAGAAATAGGAGAGTAGATCCGCCAGGCTTTAAGAAGAGATCGGCGGCTCCTTGGACAACGTTTCCACATTCGGAGAGGAAATTTGCATGCGTTAATGAAACGCCTTTTGGTTTTCCCGTTGTTCCCGATGTGTAAATAATTGTTGCAAGTGAATCAGGAACAAGTGAGTTTCGGCGTCGATCAATCTCATCGTCTCCGATATGTGCACCTGCAGCCTGTAGGGTGGTCAAAACATCATCGGTGATTGTCCACACATGTTGCGTATGTGCCGGCTTAACACTGTGTACTAAATCGCGCAGTGCCGGGGTCTCTACGATGATTGCAACCGATGAAGAGTCATTGAGAATCCAATCAATCTGTTCGGCCGATGATGTGTCATAGACTGGAACAACGATGCCTCCTGCAAACCAAATGGCAAAATCCAATATCGTCCACTCGTAACGAGTACGGGACATGATCGCTACTCGATCACCAATCTGGATACCAGCTGCAATGAGTCCTTTAGCGGTCTCTCGAATCTGTGCTTCAGCCTCTTTGGCGCTAACACTTTGCCAACCATCACCGAGTGGGCGCGACATTACGATGCGCTCTGGTTCAAACCATGCTCTTTCTGCGATGAGGTTTGTAAGGTTGCCGGCGGTAGCAGCAGGGACTAGGGCTGGATTTGTGATCTCATTCATGGCGCTAACGCTAGTGCCTGATTTGTAAATAAGGGAAGAGGGGTAACCTTGAGCCATGAGCGATTTCAGTAGTTCCACGATTACCATTGATGCCCCAATAGCGGCAGTCACGGATGCCCTCTTTGCCCTAGATAAGTACCCAGAATGGTCTACTTCGATTAAGGCCGCAGAGGCCTTGGCCCATGACGATCAGGGGCGCATCACTAAAGTTAAAATGACGATCGATGCAGGGATGATGAAAGACAGAGTGATTCTCGATTACGACTGGTCGCAAGCTCCAGGGCGTTTGAGTTTTTCACTCGATGATGCCGATCTTCTAACTGGCATGGATGGCGCCTACATAATCGCAGGCATTGATGATGATTCAACTCAGATTACATATGAGTTAGCGGTCTCAATATCCATGCCAATTCCTGCGATGATGCGACAAAAGGCCGAGAAGGCCACGATTGATATGGCGTTGGCACAACTCAAAGCAAATCTAGAAGCGTAGTTTTTTATGGCTTACACAATTGGAATCGATGTTGGTGGCACAAAGGTCTTGGGTGGAGTTGTTGATGAGTTTGGAAAAGTCTTAGCGACAGAGCGCCAAGACACTCCACGCCAAGGCGGCGCTGCCCTCACCCAGACAATTGCCGATATTGCGCAGGCGCTCATGAATAAATTTGACGTCGCATCGGTTGGAGTCTCTGCTGCAGGTTTTGTCTCATCTGATCGAAAGACAATGTTAGCAACTCCAAATATCGCCGATTGGAATGGCGTAGATCTAGATGAGGAGTTAACTCAGTTAATTGGGTTACCTGTAATTATCGAAAACGATGCAAATGCTGCTGCATGGGGTGAAGCTAAATTTGGAGCTGGTCAGAACCAAGATCACATGATGATGTTGACTGTCGGCACAGGCATCGGCGGTGGCATAGTTGTAGATGGCCAGCTATATCGTGGAGCATTTGGAATCGCTGCCGAGTTTGGTCATATGCGAGTTGTCCCCGATGGGCATCTATGTGGTTGCGGTGCCCGCGGATGTTTCGAACAGTATGCATCAGGTAATGCACTGTTGCGTCATGCGCGTGAAGCGATAAATGCAAGTCCTGAAATTGCGCGCAACTTACTCTCTCGAGGAGATGGCACGGTCGCTGGACTGACCGGAAAGGCGATTACGGATGCAGCGCGCGATGGCGACCCAGTTGCACTTGCAGCCTTTAATACAACCGGCCAGTGGCTGGGTGCAGGAATTTCAACGCTGTCGGTGATTTTAGATCCAGCATGTGTAGTCATTGGCGGGGGAGTAATCGATGCAGGTGAGATTCTTTTAAAGCCAACGCGAGATGCGCTAGAGCGCACCATGCCTTTTGCAGGTAAGCATCCTTATCCGCAGATTATCGCGGCCCAGCTTGGTAATGAGGCCGGACTTGTTGGCGTAGCCGATTTAGCTCGCCTTTAACGTTCAAATGGATATCTAAGCCCAATCTGGCTTCGAATCTCATCCATTGTCTTCATAACCGCAGTTGTCTGGCTCCATGGCATAAGCGCGGATTCCAAAGCTCCTTCACGGACAACTCGCGCCATCTCAATGGCTTGTTCGCGCAGACCGTGACCGATGTAGTTCTGCGGATATTGCGTTGTTGTTCCATCGTATAAAACAGTACGCATCGAGGTCGGAGCATAGAAAACCCCGTCAATTTCTAAGCGCCCAAGCAATCCACTAATTACGGCGCGACAAGGAGTTCTAGCAATCATCGTTGTATTGATAACAGCCTGTGCGCCGCTGGCATAATCAAAGATCGCACTTGTTTGCGCATCAACCCCTCCTGCAGTTAAAACTGCGCGTGCAGTGATGGCGGTTGGGGTACCAAGAACTAAATGCGCAAAAGAGATTGGATAGATTCCAAGATCCAATAGCGCGCCGCCTGCTAACTGCGGATCAACTAGTCGTTGGATATTTTGATCTGCAAGACGTTGGCCATGATCGGCTTCAAGCGTTTGAATCTCACCAAGAATTTGGCTCTCTAATATCTCTTTCACAGTGGCAATATGTGGAAGATAGCGAGTCCACATAGCTTCAAGCAGTGCGACATTATTTTTTCTAGCAGCATTAATCATCAGCTCTGCCTCGGCCAAAGAGATAGCAAAAGGCTTTTCGCACAAAACTGGCTTACCGGCATTGAGAGCTAAGAGCGTGTTCTCGCAATGCATCGGGTGCGGAGATGAAATGTACACAGCATCAACATGAGGATCACTAACTAGCTCTTCATAACTGCCATAGGCGATGGCTGAAGAAATCTGCTCTACGAAACTTTTGGCTTTTTCTAAACTTCGTGATCCAACTGCAACTACCTCGTGTCCATGTGTTAACGCTAAATCCTTAACAAATGCCGAAGCGATTCCGCCGGTTCCGATGATGCCCCATCTGAAACTGTTCATAGTTCAACTCCATCACTGTCGTGATAGCCACGTTTGAACCAGCGCGCTATCGCACGCTTAGCTGAGAAAAAGAATGAGCGCGGGCTTTGAGGCGCGGGATTGGGAGCTACAAATCCGTCACTGTTTTCTATGCGATCTAGTTCATCGAGGTAAGTGGTAGGGGAGGTCTCATCGAGTGAGAGCCCAGAGACTATGGAGTCGAACTCGCTGCGAATGAGCTCTTCCTCATCGAAATCATCCCCGTTGGCGCCCTGGCGATCTTTGCTCACCCTCAGATAGTGTCATACGGAGCAATAACGGCTAAATTAGGCGGGTGCTCAATAACCTTCCCTATGGCATCCTGCGGGCTTTTCTCACCCCGTTCTTGATGAGTGCATTTCGTCCTAAAGTAAAAGGTCTGCGCAATGTTCCGGCTAAAGGCGCGGTCATTATCGCCTCAAACCACCTCTCGTTTAGTGACTCAATATTTATGCCCCTTGTTGTGCCGCGCAAAGTGACATTTCTTGCAAAGAGCGAGTACTTCACATCGCCTGGACCAAAGGGACTAGTAAAGAAGTTAACCTTCATCGCTCTTGGCCAGGTTCCTGTCGATCGCTCTGGTGGTCGTCGTAGTGAGGCAGCATTGATTACAGGATTAAAGGTTTTGGCCGAAGGTGATTGTTTGGGAATCTATCCCGAAGGCACGCGCTCTCCGGATGGCCGACTCTATAAAGGTAGAACTGGTATCGCTCGATTGGCAATTGAATCTGGCGCCCCGGTTATTCCAGTTGCAATGTCAAATACTGACAAGATTCAACCAACTGGAAAAGTGATTCCAAATCTTCACCGTGTTGGAATGATATTTGGAGAACCCATGTACTTCGATGGAGATTCAACAGATCTGCAGTACCTACGCGATGTAACCGATCAAATCATGAACAAGATTCAAGAGATGTCGGGTCAGGAGTACATCGACATTTATGCACCAAAGAAAAGCAAGCCAGAAGATATCAATGTATCTGGCGAAGAGGATTAAAGAGAGTCTAAAGAATTGCGCGCAGATATGTATCTGCACGATTGACAATCAACACCAGCATCTGGAAGTTCACCTTCAAGCACGTTGATGAAATCACCGATGGTTTGAATAAAATTATCGTGGTCGCGTTCGACTGCAACGTATTTTTGATAAACACCAAATCCGCTGTTATCTGAATTATCGCCAATTGCATGCGTCGGCTGCCAGACCAGGAGTCCCATCGATGCAACTGTTACAGGCTTTCCTGCCGCTGGGTTTTCAAGAGCGTATGCATAAGCTTCGAGTTGGGGTGAGTAAAAGTTACCGCTATCTCTCTCGGAGTCTGAAACCTTGCAATCGATAAGGCCAACGGTTCCATCATCATTACTTGAGAGGAGATCATATTTTCCTAAGATGCGCCAGCGAGTCTCTTCTCCGTTAATTTGAAGTGGCTTGCTCTTTACAAACTCACTCCACTTCGTAACCTTTCCAGGGCGAAGGCTAGCGTCGATAGTTGGCATATCTGCTCGCTGAAAAAACTCTTCCTGTAGCAACGATAGAGTGCCAACCAGTGGCATGACCATCGGCGCACTTACTTTGTACCAGTATTTAATCCACAGACAACGCTTGCACGTTGATAGAGCGAAAGTGAGATCTGAAGGAGAGATATTTTCGCGCGCAGGCTTAATTGGTTTTTTCATAGTGCAATTGTGCCCCTAGCCACTGACAACTGCCGAAATCAAAACCGCGGTTCCCAAAATCATCATAATTGTGCCGCCAGTTGCGCGGAGTTTTTCTAAGCGCTTGGGATCAGTTGCTAGCCAAGCCCGTGCTGTGCCAGCTAATAATCCCCACGAGCCATCCGAGATGAAGGCTAATGTGGAAAATATCGCTCCTAACATAATAAGCTGAGCGGTAATACTTCCGCGATCTCGATCAATGAACTGCGGCAGAACTGCCGCATAAAAAACGATCGCTTTAGGGTTGAGTGCTCCGACCCAAAACCCATCTCGTATGGAGCGTACGAGCCCCGGTGCTACATCATTGTTTTTCGTCATGTCGGCAGCGTGTATTCGGCGGTGCCTAATCGCATCAATACCTAAGTAGATTAAGTAAAGTCCACCGCCCCATTGCACTGCGGTGTATGCAAGATCAGATCGCTGCAGGATTGGACCTAGGCCAAGGGCGACAAAGACCGAAAGAACAAATGAGCCGGTTACGTTGCCCGCTACGGTAAAGACTGCAGTCTTTCTACCCCAGGCGATAGCTCGTGCTATTACAAACAAAACACTTGGCCCTGGAGCCAAGATGATTACCATCGCGGCCACGATGTATTCAGTAAGCCGCGATGGAATCACCATGTACTTAGTTTAGTCAGAGTTTTCTGACTATTTATTACCTCTAGATGATGCGATTGAGCTCAGTACTCGGTAGCCAATGATGGCGACTAATGTTGCGTTGATGATTCCACTAAAAGTGTAATCTCCACGAGTCCATGACATATCTGAGATACCGATAATCAAGGCAGAGGCTGCAATGATTAAGTTGGTTGAGTTAGCAAAATCAACTTTGCCCTCAATCCAAATACGAGCGCCTAGAACGCCAATCATTCCAAAGAGCGCAACACCAACGCCACCTAGTGCACCAACTGGTGTTGAACTTAGGATTGCTCCAAACTTTGGAGATAGCGATAGACCGATTGCACCAACGCCTGCAATCCAGTAAGCAGCTGTTGAATACACACGTGTTGCAGCCATTACACCGATATTTTCGGCATATGTTGTCGTGCCGGAACCGCCACCAATTCCTGCGAGAGTCGTGGCAATTCCATCTGCCATAAGAGCAGTACCCATTTGATCATCGAGATTCTTGCCAGTCATCGCAGATACCGCCTTAACGTGACCGACATTCTCTGCGATTAAGACAAGCACTACAGGTAGGAACAAGACAATTGCCTTGCCATCGAAGGTTGGATTTGTAAATGTTGGAAGTGCAAACCACTTGGCTGCGCTAATTCCATCTGTCTTTACATCGCCCATTGCATATGCAGCTGCATAACCAATGACAAGTCCGGCGAAGATACTAATTCGACTCAAGAAGCCGCGTGATGCTGCCGCGATCAAAGCGATAGATGCCAAAGTAATTAGACCGACGACTGGACCGGCTGCAAAGTTATTTTTAGCAGCCCCTGCCAAGTTCAGACCAATAACCATCACAATTGTTCCTGTTACTACAGGCGGGAGCATCCAGTTAATCCAACCAATACCTGCTTGGCGCACAATTAAACCAACTGCAGCCAAGATCAATCCAGTAACTACGACGCCGCCAAGTGCAGCCGACATTCCGCCACTTGTTTTAGCGGCAGCGATGGGAGCTAAGAAGGCAAATGATGAACCGAGGTAGCTTGGAACTTTGTTCTGTGTTAAGGCTAAGAAGAGAAGGGTTCCAACGCCTGAGAAGAAGAGAGTGGTCGTTGGGGGAAAGCCTGTAATAAGGGGAACGAGGAAGGTTGCTCCAAACATCGCGGCGATGTGTTGAAGGCCCACACCGATCGTACGAGGCCAGGTCAGGCGTTCATCGGTCGATACGACCGCGCCTTGGGATATTGATTTTCCATCTCCATGCAGTTTCCATGTAAGTAGAGACATCTATCGTCCTATTCCTAAGGGCTCATCGGCTGTGATGAGCGCTAAGGGGGAGATTACGACGGATAAGTGGGCTACTGAGGCGTACGCCACACCTTTTACCCCTCGAGTTGCAGCTGCCGGGATATCGGATTACATTACGCTTGGATATATCGATTCGATATATAAACCGACAGTAATCAGATGGAGGCAGGCCATGCGCTCACGTAGCGACTCTCTTGAGTTTGCCCTCCTAGGTCTGCTCTCTCAGAGTCCACTTCATGGATACGAGCTTCGCAAACGCATTGGGACCATGGTTGGCCCCTTCCGCGCACTCTCATTTTCAGTCCTCTACCCCCAGCTTCGACGGATGATGGAGGCCGGGGTCATCGCAGAGAGCTCAGTTGATACGACTTCTCGGCGCTCGCGAATCGTCTATGCGATTACAGATAAAGGTGCTGCCCGGTTCTCAGATTTAACTGAAACGGTGAGTCCTGATACTTGGGAGGACGAGGGCTTTGAAATCCGTTTTGCATTTTTTTCCCCAACATCTTCAAAGAACAGAGTAAGAATTCTTGAGGGGCGCCATCGCCGTCTCAAGGAGAAGGCAGAGATTCTGCGCGGTGAACTCGAGAAGTCACCGATTGGAATCGATAAGTATCTAGAGGAGTGGCGACGCCATTCTCTGGAGTCAGCTGATCGAGAG
>WLOR01000015.1 GCA_009699165.1 Actinomycetota bacterium
TGCGGCGCGAGAGGCAATATAGACTCTGAGAGATGGTCTCGTTGTGCCTTTTAAGTGTGCCAACCAAAATGGATATGACAAGAGTGCGCCAGATAGGACAAAGAAGATACTTACGCCGACTTCGCCCCGCATTCCAATGAAGTGGATAGCCGAGAAAGGCTCAGATTGAAATTCGGGATTAAGTCTTTGAATCAGATGATGAAAGACAACGGCAAGGCTAGCAAATGCTCGTAATCCATCGGCTCCACGAATTCGCGATGATGCAGTTGGTCTCATTTAAAGATTCTAATTTAGTCGGGCCCTTTAATGAAGGAGGTCAAGGAAGTAGGTTGCGATTTATCGCCTATTCTGAAACTGTGTCCTCGTGAAAATCATCAAAGTAGCCGCAGTAGCCTTCTTGTCCATGTTTTTGCTTACTGGCTGCGTGAAGCTTGATATTGCTTTAGAGGTGAATAGAGATTCAACAATTAGTGGCTCCATGATATTTGCCATCTCAGACTCCCTTGCTGCACTGGGTACAGATGCCAGCAGCGCACTTCCGGCTGCAGATACTTTAATTAATTCAAATGCCGATGGCGTGCAAGTTATGCCATATAAAAAGGATGGATATACAGGAAGCACATATACATTTGATCACGTTCCTTTTTCAGCATTTAAAAGCGATGGAACCACGAGCAATGACATAAAAGTTACCCGCACCGGCGATAGAATTAAACTGACTGGAACCCTAGATTTTTCTTATGGGGATACGGCTGAGAGCACTGACCCCTTCTCAAATTTATTGGCCCAGTCCTTTACATCAGCAGCTGACATGAAAATCTCTGTGAAGTTTCCAGTAAAGGTTTTGAATTCAACTGGAACAATCAGCGAAGATGGAAAGACGGTCACTTGGGTGCCTAAACTAGGGGAAAAACTAGATTTAACAACTGTTGTTGAGATACCAAAGGGATTACAACGATCGAGCTTATTGATTTATGCAGGGGTTCTAGTTGCACTTGTACTGTCATTGCTACTTTTGGTCAGGATGCGCAAGACTAGAAAGCCAGAGGCAGATTTTGAAATTTAGTCGATTGAGACTAAATCAAAGTACTCATCTTTCCAAAGATCTTCATCACCATCAGGAAGCAGAATCACTCGTTCAGGCTTGAGGGATTGAACGGCACCTTCATCGTGGCTGACCATGATGACTGCGCCTTGATACTCACTTAACGCCCCAAGAATTTCAGCGCGAGATGCTGGATCTAAGTTATTTGTTGGCTCATCCAGCAGTAGAACATTCGCTGCAGATACAACAAGAACAGCAAGGGCTAATCGTGTTCGTTCACCACCAGATAAGACCTTGACGGGTTTATGGACATCGTCTCCAATGAACAAGAATGAACCGAGGGTGTTACGGGCCTCTGGTTCGCGAAGATCAGGTGTCGCCGACATCATGTTCTCTAATACTGTGCGCTCAAAGTCCAACGACTCGTGCTCTTGTGCGTAGTAGCCAATTTTTAGTCCATGACCATGCTCGACGGTTCCGGTATCTGACTCTAATTCTCCAGCCAAAATCCGCAGCAGAGTTGTTTTTCCTGCACCGTTCAGCCCAAGAATAACAACGCGCGATCCCTTATCAATAACACATGAAACATCGGTAAAGATTTCAAGAGAGCCATAAGACTTAGAGAGCTCTTCGCCAGATAGGGGAGTCTTTCCGCATGGCGCAGGCGTTGGAAAGCGAAGTCGTGCAACCTTGTCGCTGACTCGCACATCTTCAAGTCCCGATCGAAGTTTTTCAGCACGTCGTAACATTCCCTGAGCTGCCGTTGCCTTGCTTGCTTTGGCGCGCATCTTCTCACCTTGCTTTTGTAAAATCTCAGCGCGCTTTTCAGCGTTTGCTCGCTCTTTCTTACGGCGATGTTCATCTTGCTCACGTTGGAGAAGATATGCCTTCCACCCTAAGTTATATACATCGATAACATTTCTATTGGCATCTAAGTAAAATACTTTGTTAACAACGGTTTCTATTAAATTAACATCGTGAGAGATGATGACAAGTCCGCCAGAGTACTTCGCAAGGAAATCACGCAGCCACATGACTGAGTCAGCATCTAAGTGGTTTGTAGGTTCATCGAGCAAAAGTGTCTCAGCCCCGCTAAATAGAATGCGGGCAAGTTCGATACGGCGGCGTTGGCCTCCAGATAAAGTTGAAAGTTCATGTCCAAAAACTGCTTCACTCACACCTAGAGAAGTTGCAATCGCTTCGGCCTCTGCAGTTGCTGCATATCCACCTGCAGCACTGAATTCGTGCTCTACTCGCGTGTATCTATCCATCGCCTTTTCAAGAGCTTCGCCCTCAGTACTAGACATCTCTTCTTCTACTTGGCGCATGCGGTGTGAGATTTGATCTAAGTTTCTTGCCGACAAAATACGCTCGATGACCGAACCAGGTTCATCCCCTGTACGAGGATCTTGTGGCAAGTAACCAATTTTGCCAGTTCGATTTACCGCACCGCCTGCGGGCATGGTCTCTCCAGCTAAAACCTTCGCAAGTGTTGATTTACCCGCACCGTTTCTGCCGACAAAACCAATACGGTCACCGCTGTTGATGCGTACGGTCACGCCTTTAATGAGCAGGCGAGCACCGGCACGTAGTTCGAGCGCTTGGGTTGAAATCACACCGTATTCTAGCCGAGTTTAAGCAGCCCCAATTCTCGTTTTGCGAGGCGTAGCAAATGACTTAGAAACGGCGGTTAACTCCTCGGAAACTTTCGCCTTAATTGCATCATCACTCTTCAGTAGCGCTGTTAACTCAGTGATGATTGATTTGAGTTCCTTTTGTTCGGACTCAAGCTCAAGTTTACTCATCTTGGTTAATCGGCGAAGCGGCATATCCAAGATATATGTGACTTGTTCGTCATTTAACTTGAAATCCTTCATGAGTTTTTCTTTTGCAGTTGCAGCATCATCACTGGCGCGAATTATCTTAATAACCTTGTCGATATCGATGATGGCCTTAAGTAGTCCATCGACGAGAGTTAGACGTGCTTGAGCCTTGGCTTTTCGGAACTCACTTCGACGTCTGACCACCTCAATGCGGTGATCAATGAAAACCTTAAGGAGCTCTTTGAGTCCAAGTGTTTGTGGGCGACCCTTAACTAAGGCAACGGCATTGATAGAAAAGGCATCTTCCATTGGAGTTAGGGCATATAACTGCTCGAGAACCTTCTCTGGTTCAAAGCCATTCTTAATCTCGATAACAACGTTTGTGCCAGTTTGGCCATCAGTTAAATCGATGATGTCGCTGATGCCTTGTATTTTCTTAGCTTTGACTAACGCCGCAATTCGCTCTACAACTTTTTCAGGGCCAATCGTGAAAGGTAGCTCTTTGATAACAAGACCCATTTTGCGAGAAGTGACTTTTTCAATCTCTACAGTTGCGCGAACTTTAAAAGATCCCTTGCCTGTGGCATATGCCTCGCGCACTCCTTCTAGGCCAACAAGCTCTCCACCAGTAGGAAAATCTGGACCCGGAATATATTTCATTAGCGCTTTGATAGTTGCCGATGGATTATCAATTAAGAATTTTGTTGCCGCAATGACTTCACCTAAATTGTGTGGCGCCATATTTGTTGCCATACCAACTGCGATTCCAGATCCACCATTGACTAGGAGATTGGGGTACGCGGCTGGCAGAACAAGTGGTTCGGATAACTGGCCATCGTAGTTTGGTCCAAAGTCAACGGTATTTTCATCGGCCTCTGCAACCATCGCCATAGCAGCTGTTGCAAGTCGGGCTTCGGTATATCGCATCGCGGCAGGGCCGGCATCGAGTGATCCAAAGTTTCCATGACCATCAATGAGTGGTAATCGCATTGAAAAAGACTGTGCCATGCGCACGAGAGCGTCATAAATTGCGCCGTCACCATGTGGGTGCAACTTACCCATTACTTCACCGACAACTCGCGCACTCTTTACATGTCCGCGCTCTGGACGCAGACCCATATCTGCCATCTGATGAAGAATGCGGCGGTGTACTGGCTTTAATCCGTCGCGAGCATCAGGTAATGCGCGTGAGTAGATGACCGAGTATGCATACTCTAAAAATGATTCGGAGACTTCCTGTGAGACATCGATATCAACGATCTTTCCTGGATATTCTCCGGGTTTTGGACCAGTTGGTTTCTTAGCCTTGCTCTGTGTCGGTGTCTTTGCCATGGGGGAGATTGTGCCAACTACATGGGTTAATTCAGGGGAGGGCGCGCCCCAACAGTTGCTACACACTTTGCCGCCAATGCAGTTCCAGCAGAAAGCGCCTTATCTAGGTCACGTGTTTCTAGCCACATCGGTATAAAGCCAGCGGCAAATGAATCTCCAGCCCCGGTTGTATCAACGACATTAGTGGTAACTGCAGGGACTCGAGCATTTTGGCCATTAAAGGTAGCCATAGCTCCGCGCGAACCAAGCTTGATCACAACTAAGGGAGTGCACTTTGTTATGTTTTCTTCGGCGATTTTTATATCCGTTGAATCACCCAAATAGAGAGCCTCTTCGGCGTTTAGCAAGATTCCATCCATCAAACTGACCCACGATAAAACCTCCTCGCGAGAGACTATTTTCATTGCACCCGTCGTAGTGGGATCGAAATAAATTGGAATTCCCGCGGCCTTAACTGTTGCGATCATGTCAAGGACGGCATCACGGCTACGAAAATCCAATAGGGCATAACCACTCAGATATGCGCCATCGATATCTTCTAGTGGCGGTAAATCGCTGACCTCTAAGTCAGCATTTGCTCCATTATCTGGAAACATGGTTCGCTCACCATTTGCATCGACCAAAATTACAACAACCCCTGTTGGACGACCCGAGCGCATTAAATTCAAATGCTCAACACCGTATTTATCTAAATCTGAAACAAGCGCAAAGCCAACGGGATCATTGCCAACTCGGGCTACTAGTTGTGCTCTCGTATTGGTTCGAGTAATCCACGTAGCAACATTTGCTGCTTGTCCGCCCGGATGTGTTGATATACGACTTGCGGTGTCATTGCCGTAGTTAATGCTCTCTTTTAATTGCGCAATTACATCTAAGGCTAGATCTCCAATACATAGGATTTTTTTCATAGAAGCGCAACTGCAATCTCGGCGGCAAGAGCGCAGTTCGATTTAATGATCTCTGTATTAATTGAAAGTGATTCTCCCTTTGAAGCTGTATGGAAATACTCCAACAAGAAAGGTGTCACCGCCTTACCATTAATCCCTTCTAGATCGGCTTTTGCTAAGCCAGATGCAAGAATCTGATCATGTAGTTCTCTATTCATCTCTTTGTGAACAGGGTTAGCAACAACTAGAGATTTAAACTGAGTTCCGATACTTGTTCGTGCCTTAATAATTGCCGCTATCTCTTTGGCATTTTCAACTCTATGTTCTAGTTCAAATCCAGAATCTGTTAAGTAAAAACCTGGAAAGCGATTTGTTCTGTATCCGACCAAGCCGATTGCAAGTGTCTCAAGCCGCTCTAAAGTTGCATGCACATCGAGAATGGATTTAACTCCAGCGCACACAACTGTCATATCCAACTGTGAAAGTGCGGTTAAATCCGCAGACTCATCAAAGGAGTCTTGTGCACCGCGGTGTACTCCACCAAGACCACCAGTTGCAAAAACCTTAATACCTGCCACCGCTGCAATATGGGCAGTGGCAGCTACAGTGGTCGCCGCACTTTTACCGCTAGCTACAATAATTGCTAAATCCCTAATAGATGCCTTAGAGATATCATCGCGATTAGCAATCGCCTCTAACTCAGCTTGCTCAAGGCCCACATGAACTATTCCATCTAAAAGTGCAATAGTCGCCGGAACTGCGCCGTGACTTAAGACGATCTCTTCACACTCAAGGGCCACCGCCAAATTTGATGGTCGAGGTAAGCCATGGCTAATGATTGTTGATTCCAGAGCTACAACGGGCTTACCGGCCGCGATTGCCGCAGAGACCTGCGATGAGAATCTAATTGCACTCTTCATATGCACAACCTTAGCGGATGTAATGAGAAGATAGGCACGTGCATTTATCGCAAATAACGCCTTCGATATTTTCATCTCTCGGGCTCAGTGACGTCGAAAATACAATTGGCTTAGAACAGAGCCCCATGGGTAGAGAAATACTTTTTCTCATCGATGGCTTTGGTGCCGATGTTTTAGTTACGTATGCAACTCAGATGCCAACAATTTCTAGGCTCACCCGTCATGCAAATGTAACCACCTCCTTTCCATCTACAACGGCGACAAGTTTGGCAACACTTACCACTGGGACGATGCCTGGGGTCCATGGGATGTTGGGCTATACCGTGCAGGTCCCACGTAGCGGTGGGCGGATATTGAACGCCCTTAAATGGGATGAGCGGGTAGATCCGAATCATTGGCAACCAGTGCCAACTCTTTTTCAACGAGCAGTCGAACAAGGAATCCAAGTCTCACATGTTGCAGCTAAACGATATGAAAATAGTGGCTTTACTCGCGCTGTATTTCGCGGTGCTCAATATCGTGGCGCAAATGTGGTGCCAGATCTAATTGCCCAAACAAAAGATGCTCTTAAGAAATCACCGTCATTTGTCTATCTCTACATGAATGACTTAGATGTTGCTGGTCACAGCGATGGAGTTGGAAGCGATAAATGGTTAGCGGCACTTACAATGATCGATCAAATGCTGGCAGGCCTTATGAAGGAGATGCCACAAGGAACTCGGATTTGGCTCACATCTGACCACGGAATGATTAATGTCGGTGAAAAAATCATCATTGGTCAGGACAACCCTTTGTTAAAAAATATCGCGGTTATTGGAGGCGAGCCACGTGCTCGTCATCTTTACTTAAATGCAGATTACGATAGTCCATCGGCCCGAACCGATGTTTCTAGTATCTGGCAAGATTTTCTAGGGGCGCGAGCAACGGTACTTACCAAGGAAAAAGCCTTAGCCGAGAATATTTTTGGCGAAACCGTCACTGAAGATTCAAGAGATCGAATGGGCGATGTAATAGCAATAGCGCAAGACACAGTGGTGTTAATTGATCCCACACGAATTGAAAAGGAAAGTTCAATGGTTGGACATCACGGGTCAAATAGTGAGATTGAATCTCAGGTTAGCTTGCTTACTACGACACTAAGTTAGAGCCAGTTTGCTTTTCGAAATTTATATAAAAGTAATGCACTGAGTGATGTGATTGCAAAGAGAACAAGAGGGTAACCAAATCTCCAGCTTAGTTCTGGCATGTATTTGAAGTTCATTCCATAAATACCAGCAACCATGGTCGGGCCTGCAGCTAATGCGACCCAGGCAGATATTTTGCGTACGTCTTCATTTTGTCGAACTTGAACGTGGGCTAAATCGGCTTGAAGCGCAGTAGTTAAAAGTGAATCCATGCCCGATGCGTGTTCACATGCCCGAAGTAGGTGATCAAGGGTGTCTCTGAAAAACGGTTTAAGAGACTCTGGAGTTTGTGAATAAGTCTCAGAGACAAGTTTTTGAAGTGGAATCACAAGTGGCTCAATGGCGTGGCGATACTCGATAATTTCACGTTTAAGGAAGTAAATCTCCTGAGAAAATGTCTGACGCTTTCCACCGAAGACTTTAGTCTCAAGATTTATCACATCGTTTTCTAACTCTGTAGCAATAGAGGTATAACCATCGATGACTCGATCGATTACCGCGTGCAAAACCGCAAAAGGCCCAAGAGCTAAGAATTCGGGCTTGGTCTCAATCTCATGACGTACAGAAGCTAGTGGTGCACCCTCGCCATGTCGAACTATCACAATGAATGTCTTATCAATGAAGCAGATTAACTCTCCAGTGGATATTGCACTATTTGCCTCATTGTAAAAAACCGTCTTTAAAGTAAAGAAAGTTAGACCCTCATACTCTTCAATCTTGGGTCTTTGTTGGGCGTGGACAGCATCTTCAACTGCAAGCGGGTGAAAATTTAGTTCACCAACAACATGCTCAAACTCATCTTGACTTGGTGCAGCAAGTCCCAGCCAAACAAAACCACCTGACGTGCGTGCTATATCAACTAAATCTGAGATATCAGTCGGCCCAGATATTCGATTACCGTTTTGGTAGAGGGCTGAGTCGACGATCATAAAATCTGATTAATCCTCTTCAGTCGGTTTTATTCCGAACATAATCTCATCCCAGCTTGGAACTTTTGCTCGTGCGACAATTCCATCGCGAGAAGCCTCGTCGTCGGGCACCTCTCGTATAACAGCTAAACGCGGGACCTCTGGTTCAACTTTGCGTTCGTCGCGAAGTGATGGGTGATTAGATTCAGTGTAAACAAGTCCAGGTGTAGGAATAGGACGGGGCGCAGGCTCATCGCCCATCATCCATCGTGCATTTTCATCAAGTGAGACAACCGTGCGTCGGGTTGGATCAAAACTCCACTGCGCCACTCCTTGACCATTTGAATTTGGATAGTGAAGTTCAAGAGTCCACGTTGCATCTTCGTGTCGCCATGTATTCCATGTCAGTTCAGCTAAATCAACGTTTCGTGGTGCAAGTCGAGATACGACAACTCCTATCAGAGTCACAGCGTCGCGGCCACTATCTTTTCGGATTGGAATCTGTTGAGCTTGATCAATAATATAAATTCGCTCTTGAAGAATCGGTCCTGAGAATCGCTCGATCTTTTCGATAGAGATATTGTTTTCTCGAGCAAGTACCTCAGGCAGTTCGCCCGCGCGCAAGCGACGTTGAAGCTCTTTTACCGAGATTTTCTCTCCTGTTTGCTCGGGAACCGATGCAAGCCGAGGTTGATTAACTAATGCCCGGAGTGAGTCGCTGATTCGAATAGAAAAAGCATTACCTTCACTGTCATTGAGTACAAGGTGGGTGCCCTCATCGTTTTTACCAATGAATCGCAGCTCAGTCATGTTTGGAAGAATAACCGATGAGAGCCTTATATGTCGTGAAGTAAGGCAGCGTGGCTACAAGGGCAGATACTAAAAATCCCAGCGGAACCCAGTAGGCACTCTGAGTACCGTAGGTATCGATAACCCAACCAGCGATGGCGCTAGATAAAGCCCCGCCCAATGGCATTCCGGCAACAACCCAGCTCAATGTCTGTGTTATCTGTTCAGGTGGGACTGAGGATTCTGCGATGCCATAAGCGTTAATTATGAGTGGAGCAATTGCAAAGCCATTAAAAAATAAGGCCACACCAAGGGCTACAATCGAATGGACGAAGAGAAGAGGGATTGCTAATACCGTCAGTGCTAGTAAAAAGATTAAGAATCGCACTGCATGTGAAATCCTCCACTTTATAACTCCATTGATGATTGCAGCGACGGCGCTTCCAGATGCCCACACTGCCAAGAGAACTCCCGATTGCGATTTGTGTCCGTAGTGATCCGTGAATGCCACAGTGACTATTGAAATTGCGCTAAAAAATCCGCCTACAAACATAATAGGTAGCACCACGGCCTGGAGTGATTTATTCCTGATGACCGCTGGATGGGGATTTTTCACAAGACGTGGAGAAGGTGGAGGTTCGGTCGCACGCAGGCTTTGAAAATATGGGACGCCGATAAGGAGGAAAATTAATCCGGCAACCAACCCTGCCGCAGGAGCGATAGAGGTTGCACATGCAGTTGCAATAATCGGTCCCACAATAAAGACAAACTCATCATTTAGCGCTTCGAGGGAGTAGGCGGTATTAACTAAGTGGCGATCACTGAGATCTTCAGCTGTCGATGATTTATCGGGGTTTAAGACGTGTAGCCAGCGACGACGAACGAGGCCGCCTAGATTAATCGAGCTCGCCTCTGCAAAAATAATTGATGCAAACCAACTCCAAGTCGGTGCATGATTTAAGACTAGGAGGATGAAGACGGCAATTCCAGCGGCTTTTAATGGAACAACGCGAATCAATACGGCGCGCTGCCCGATTCGATCTGAGACTCCCGACCAATAAGGCATGGCAATCGACATAACGATTGAGGCGGTAGCACTTAGCGCGCCGGCGATAGCGTAAGAGTCACTTGCTGCGACAACTATAAAGATAAGAGCAAGGGAGTCCATGGAAATCGGCATACGCCCGATAAGGCCAGCTATTGAAAACCTCATCGCACCTGGAGTACGAAAGAGTTTCCCGTAAGCCGTGAACATAATGCAGAGTCTAGGTCAGGCTAGACTATTTGCATGACTGAAGTCGATGAGATCTTAAAACTCGCATTACGTATAGCGCGAGAAGCTGGTGATCTCTTAATTAACCGACCAGCTGCTTGGGAGTTAACAGAAAAATCGACGGCTATCGATATTGCCACACAGATGGATATTGCATGTGAAAAATTAATCGTTGAGGCGATTCTTGCAGTACGCCCCGATGATGGAATTATTGGAGAAGAAGGAGCTAATCGTCCGGGCACAAGTGGCATCACGTGGGTGATAGATCCAGTTGATGGCACCGTAAATTACTTCTATGGGTTACCCGGTTGGAATATCAGCATTGCAGCAAAAGATGCTGACGGAGTTTTTGTTGGAGTTGTTCATGCTCCGACTATTGCATCAACATGGCATGCAACTCGCATGGGCGGGGCATTTTTAAACGGTGTAAAAATAGATTGTAATAATCCTGTAGAGCTCAGCAGGGCACTCATCTCCACAGGATTTGCCTATGAGATTAAAGACCGGACGCACCAAATTGAAATTATTAACCGCATCATTGCGAAGATACGAGATATTCGTCGCATGGGTGCTGCGGCCACAGATCTGTGCGCGGTCGCGACTGGGATGGTCGATGGCTATCTAGAAACCGGCCTGAAGGAGTGGGATTTAGCGGCTGGGTCCCTCATCGCCCGTGAGGCAGGCGCGGTAGTAACGACTCAGATGTGGCGAGGCCTTGAGCTGAGCATCGCTGCGGGGCCAGCCCTTCATGCACAACTGAGCCTAGAGATTCCAGCCTAAGCGCTCGATTTACGCTCAAGGCCCCTTATGTGGCAAGATAGGCGGTCTGCACCGCCACAGTGTGTGCTTTTAATCGCAAAGAGAAATAGGTACGTAGATGAACATCCTTGACGCCGTAGATGCAGCATCCCTGCGCCATGACATCCCACAGTTTCGTGCCGGTGATGAGCTAAGGATTCACGTACGTGTTATCGAAGGTAGCAAGAGCCGCCTCCAGGTTTTCCAGGGCATCGTTATGCGTCGCCAAGGCGATGGAGTTCGTGAAACATTTACGGTTCGTAAAGTTTCGTACGGTGTTGGAGTAGAGCGCACATTCCCAGTACACACACCAGTTATTGAAAAGATTGAACTTGTTAAGAAGGGCGATGTCCGTCGCGCCAAGCTGTACTACTTGCGCGATCTGCGCGGTAAGGCAGCAAAGATTCGCGAAAAGCGCGACGGTGTTGAAGGTTACGGCGATGGAATTCTCTCGACTCCAGATCCTGTTGCTGTCGTTGTGCCTGAACCAGTTGTAGAAGCTGTTGTAGAGGCACCGGTAGTAGAGGCAGTAGTTGAGACTCCAGTTGTAGAAGCTGTAGTTGAAGCTCCAGTTTCAGATGTTGCATCTGAAGACGAAACTCCACAAGCTTAAAGTCCTACACAGATGCGTCGTAAGGGATCCCTTTTAAGGGAGCTCCCAGTCCTTGTAATAGTCGCACTACTTGTCTCCCTATTTATTAAATCCTTTCTTGTACAGTTTTTCTATATCCCTTCGGGTTCAATGGAAAACACTCTGCAGATTCAAGATCGCGTTGCAGTCAACAGACTTCCATTTACTTCTAGGCACATATCTCGTGGAGATGTTGTGGTCTTTAGAGATCCAGCTAACTGGTTACCTGAAATCTCAGATACATCATCTAATAAAGTCATTGCCAAGGTTAAGAGTGGTTTAGTTGCAGTCGGAATTCTGCCTAATCCTGCAAAACAGTATTTGGTCAAACGTGCCATTGGTGTCGCAGGCGATCACGTGATTTGCTGTACTAAAGAAGGCCTACTGAGCGTTAATGGCACACCGATTACAGAGCCATATATTTTTGAGGCAAATAAGCCAAGTGATATGAACTTTGATATCACCGTGCCCAAGGGCAAAATCTGGGTGATGGGTGATCATCGTGGGGCAAGTGCTGATTCTCGTTATCACCAAGAGGATGTAAATGGTGGCATGGTTCCGCTATCACGAGTTACAGGCCGAGTGTTTGCAGTTATTTGGCCATTTAAAAATATTGCATATATCCCACAGATAGACCTTGTTAAGTAGTTTTTAATGAAAGTGATTGAGCAACAGCTCATCAACGCAGGAATAACGCCTATTGCAGGTGTAGATGAAGCTGGACGTGGAGCGTGTGCAGGCCCACTTGTTGTCGCAGCGGTAATTTTAAATAATCCATTTGATCCAGCACTATCAGAAGTTCGCGACTCAAAAGAGCTTTCAGAAAAGAAGCGAGAAATACTTTTCGAAACTATTTCAACTCATGCATCGGCAATAAGTGTTGTTATTGTTTCTGCGCAAGAAGTAGATTCTCGAGGTGTGCATGCAGCAAATCTTGATGGAATGCGCCGTGCGGTACATGGTTTAGAGCATCTGCCCGCATATGTTTTAACCGATGGATATTCGATCGATGGATTAACTATTCCTAACTTAGCGGTCTGGAAAGGCGATCAAGTTGCGATGACCATTAGTGCTGCATCCATCATTGCAAAAGTCACTAGGGATCGAATAATGCGCGAGTTGGATAATAAATATCCCGAGTATGGTTTTAGTGGGCACAAGGGATATATCACTGCTGGGCATACGATAGCTCTCAATAAATTTGGCGTGTGCATACATCACCGTCGCTCTTTTTCAAATATCGCAGCGCTCATCCACAAGTAACTCTGCATCTGACAGGTGTGTCAGAACCGCTATTTATCCTCACCAACTATGCAGAGAAAAAATAAGCAACAGTTAGGTGCATTCGGCGAAGAGCTTGTGGCCGAATACCTCATTAATGAGAGCGCAGAGATTATCGAGCGCAATTGGCGCATACGTGAGGGCGAGATAGATATCGTCGCACTCCAACCCACTGGCACCTTTGCCTTTGTTGAAGTCAAGACGCGATCATCACTTAGTTTTGGCCACCCATTCGAGGCGATTAATCGCGTGAAGGCACAACGTATGCAGCGTTTAGCACTTGGGTGGTTAGCAACACATGGCTGTCTTGGATGTGAGTACCAAATCGATGTCGCCGCTGTTTTAGTTGCAATCGATGGCTCGCACACAATTGAGTACCGAGCTAATCTTTTATGAGTTTAGCCCAGACAACATCAGTGGCACTTCTTGGGTTAGATGGCCATCTAGTAACCGTTGAAGTCGATATCGCCGATGGAGTTCCGATGTACTCACTCCTGGGGCTGCCAGACACTGCGCTGTCAGAGTCGCGCGAAAGAGTGCGGGCGGCGATGGTCAACTGCGCAGAAAAGTGGCCAAACAAAAAAGTTACCGTCTCGCTGTCACCGGCATGGCTACCTAAGAGTGGATCTGGCTTTGATCTAGCTATCTGCATTGCACTCTTATCTGCCCAAGAAACCATCTCACCCGAGCGCATCAAGGAAATCGTCTTTCTCGGTGAGCTCGCACTCAATGGACAGATTAGATCAGTGCGTGGAGTCTTACCGGCTCTGATGGCGGCATTTAAATCGGGAAAAAAAGTTGCAGTTGTTCCATCTGCCAATGCTGCAGAGGCCGGGTTAATGCAAGGCATGGAGATTGTTGCAATGGATCACTTAAAAAATGTCATCCGGTGGTTACGAACTGGAGAGCGTGAGTTTTCTGCGCAGATTAACTACCAGTGGAATCTAGAGGATAATCTTTTAGATTTTGCCGATGTTGCTGGCCAACCAGAGGCTCGACTTGCCGCAGAAATTGCAGCTACGGGTGGTCACCACATCCTATTAATTGGCCCACCTGGAGCTGGTAAGACAATGATCGCAGAGAGAATCCCCACTATCTTGCCGCAGCTAAAGATTGCACAGGCTCTAGAAGTAACTGCAGTTCATTCAATCGCAGGAACATTTGCAACAAGATCTCCAACATCACTTGTCGCACCAATCATTAGTCCCCATCACACAACAACGCGTGTAGCTATGGTTGGAGGTGGTGCACATGCGATTAAACCCGGTGCATGCTCACTTGCCCACCATGGCGTCCTCTTTATCGATGAGGCCCCAGAGTGCCCATCGGGTGTTTTAGACTCGCTTCGTCAACCATTAGAGGCAGGCACGATTACCATCGCCCGCAGTATTGGAAATGTAACTTTTCCAGCGCGGTTTCTTCTAGTTCTAGCGGCAAATCCATGCCCCTGTGGCAAGTTCAGCGGCAAAGGACGAAACTGCACGTGTACCTCACAACAAGTACGTCGATACCTTGGAAGACTTTCAGGTCCATTAATGGATCGCATAGACCTACGAGTTCATGTCGATCCAGTTGGCCGAATGGATATGGCACGTACAGAACTGGGTGAGACAAGTGAGGTTATTCGTGCACGTGTTATTGCAGCACGAGCATTGGCAGAGAAACGTTTTTCAGGCCTTGGATACAGCCTTAACTCGCAGATTCCTGCCCGCTCACTTCGGACACTCTTTCAACCAGAGCGTGCAGCGATGAGCTTTCTCCATGACGAACTTGAACGCGAGCACATAACTGCTAGAGGTCTACACAAGATACTTCGTGTTTCATGGACTTTGGCCGACCTTCATGGACATACAACGCCAAATCTCTCCGATATAAAACAAGCGCACGGAATGCGGGGAGGTAACGAGATATGAATGAGTTTGATGCCAGAGCCATTCTCTTTAGTGCCATTGAAGGAGGACATAGTTTTTGGTCCCGTGAGATTTTTTCGCAAGGGGCATTACTGACTCTTGAAAAGTTAAGAGATGGTCGATATGACACGGTGAAGTTTTCAAAGTTGATTGCAGTGGTCGCGACATCATCGGTCGATCAAGTTCTTTCCACAATTGAAAAAACTGGGGCTCAACTTTTAACTCCAGGACATCCCTTATGGCCAAGCTCAGTTGAAGATTTAGTCGCTCCACCAATTGCTCTCATAGTTAAAGGTAATGCAGCTTCTTTGAGCATCGCATCATTAGCTATCGTTGGAACAAGAAATCCCACTAACTATGGTGCGCGAATTGCATCGGATTTCGCAGCTGGTTTTGTGGATCGAGAGTGGGCAATCGTAAGTGGTGGTGCATACGGGATCGATTCGTGGGCCCATAAAGGTGCACTCATTGCAGAAGGCACCACAATTGCAGTGATTGCATCTGGTGTGGATATTAACTATCCGGCTGGGAACGCTCGCTTATTTGCAGAAATATGCGAGATCGGAGCAGTAGTGACAGAGGTGATGCCTGGAAATCCCGCCTTACCGGCCCGCTTCTTAACAAGGAATCGATTGATTGCTGCACTTTCGCAGGCGACATTAGTTGTTGAAGCGGCATTTCGAAGTGGATCACTGCGCACAGCTCGTGATGCAGCAGAGTTGCTTCGACCTGTCATGGCTATACCTGGACCAATAAACTCACCAACGAGTGAAGGGTGTCATCGCTTAATCGGTGAGCGGGCTGCAGAGATTGTGACATCTGTAGCCGATGCAGTGGAGTTTGTTGGAGCTAATCGATGAGAGAATAACTCTATGTGTGATCACCGTTCGGGCTTTGTCGCCATTGTTGGACGCCCAAATGTTGGAAAATCAACTCTTATCAATGCTTTAGTGGGCAGCAAAATTGCAATTACTTCTCATCATCCAAATACAACACGTTCAGCAATACGTGGCATTGTCCATGGTTTGGATTTTCAAGCGGTTTTAGTCGATACACCTGGCGTTCACAAACCGAAAACTCTCTTGGGGCATCGACTAAACGCAGTTGTAGATCAAAGCATGGACTCAGTCGACATCGTGATTATGTGCATTCCGGCCGATGAGACATCGGGAGCAGGAGATATTTTTATCTCTACAGAGATTGCAAAGCACCCAAGGGCTAAGAAATTTGCTGTAATTACGAAAACCGATCTGATCTCCAAGGAAAAACTAGCTCTGCGACTTGCTGGAATAATGGAGCTTGCTCAGGGATTTGTTTGGGATGAGATAATTCCAGTCTCTGCGGCTATTCACAATCAAATCGATTTGCTCAACGAATTAATCGGTAAAAATCTACCAATTGGTCCTGCTTATTACCCAGCAGGCACAACGAGTGATCAAGCAATCGAGCAGTTAATCTGTGAATTCATTCGAGAAGCGGCGCTGCAAGATGTGCGTGAAGAGTTGCCGCATTCGATAATGGTGACAATAGATGAGTTTGGTGAGCGCGAAGAGAAGGGCTCACGCCCTTTCTATGATGTCCATGCAACTATTCACGTCGAGCGCGATAGCCAACGTGCGATTTTACTAGGCCATCAAGGTTCACGATTAAAAGAGATTGGTATTCGAGCACGTGGAGATATTGAACGCGCCTTGGTTGCAAAAATATTCTTAGGACTACACATAAAGGTATCTAAGGAGTGGCAACGAGACCCTAAACTTTTGGAGCGCTTAGGCTTCGGCGATAACCACTAAATCTGCCTTACGGCTAGCTAAGTAAGATCCAAGCACCACAAGAGGTAGTCCAACGATAATTCCTAAAGTAATCGGTTCATTTAAGATGATAATTCCGAGAACAACAGCGACGGCTGTATTGACATATGTTGTCAACGATCCTCTAGCTGGGCCAATTTCAACAATAACAATGAAAAATAACATAAAGGCAATCGCCGTTGAAAAAACACCAAGTGCAACAAGGGCGGCAATCGCTTGGGTTGAGACAGGATTTGATGGCCACATTGCAATAGCAATCGGCATATAGAAAACAGAGGTAATCGCCATTGCTAAACCGTTAATAGCTATGCCATCGACACCAGGCAAGTTCGATGTCACCATAAGTACAGCATATGCATAGAGAATCGCTGCAAGGATTACCATAGCGATTGCCTTCGGATTGCTGGTTCCTGTAATTGATTCGATTCCAACGAGAGCAACAATCCCAATGAAGCCGACTATAAGTCCAAATATTCTCTTTGGTTGCCAGACGGAATGATCGCCTCGCATAGAAGTAAATATCGTTGCAAAGATTGGAACTGTTGCGACCAAGAGGCCTGCAAGACCAGAGGAGATCTCCTTTTCAGCGTTAGTGATAAGGATCCATGGTCCGACCATCTCTAAAAAAGCATATGGCAATACGTATTTGATGCCACGTACTGCATCCATGAAACTCCTCTTGTGGATGGCAATTGGAATCAATATTGCAGCGCCGATTAAAGTTCTTCCGGCAACGATTAGCGGAGGTGGGATATCGGCAACTGCGACCTTCATCAGTAAATATGGAATTCCCCATAAAAGACCAACGATGCCAAACTGAATCCAGGATTTACGGGTCATTTATGCAATCACGCGTCGATAAAGAGCCACAGTTGCTGCAGCGACGGCATCCCATCCAAAGAGGTTCATTGCGCGTACTCTGCCAGCAGAGCCATAGTCATTGAGCAGATCTGGCTGTGACATCAGACGCGTTATCGCTTCACTGAGTGCATTTTCAAAGGAATCACTGTTGCCGTCATAATCAACTAACTCGCCAGTCTCCTTATCTGCGACTACTTCAGGAATTCCGCCGACTCTAGATCCAAGTACCGCAGTTTCACATGCCATCGCCTCTAAGTTAACGATTCCGAGTGGCTCATACACGGAAGGGCAGATAAAAAGATCTGCTCCCGTCAACATCGCCGTTAACTCTGAATGAGGCAACATATCTTTAATCCACCAAATATTTTTTCTAGTTAGTGATAGTTCTGCGATGAGATCTGCAACCTCATTGCCGATTCCTTCTTCATCAGGGCTGCCTGCAGCCAAAACTAATCCATACTCATCTGGAACCTCTTTCCAGGAGCGCAAA
>WLOR01000016.1 GCA_009699165.1 Actinomycetota bacterium
CAAGGTTTTAAATTGATATCACTTACCAAGTCTGCCTGTCCCTCAGTAGATGCACCCCGTCCAGACCAAGGTGCCTTTAAAAATGTGCACTGTCAAACATGGAGAAAGAACTCGATTGCTAGAATTCAAAGCATCCATCCAACTGCAGTGATCATGAGCAGTTTTCAGTACTACACGCCACGCGCAGGATTTAACAACAGGGCCCAGTGGTGGAGCGATGGTCAAACGCGCTTACTTAAATCTCTAACGGGTTCTAGCCAACATCTGATCTACATCAGCGACACTCCGCATCCGACAAGAGATATTCCATCCTGCCTGGCATCAGGTAGTTCCTCCCGATGCGACTCAAGTGAAAAATCACATGTCAGCGTTGTTAAAGGCTTCCAAGTGATCGATCCAACTGCGTGGCTCTGTACTTCTATCTGTCCAGCAATCATAGATTCCACAGTTGCATATCGTGATGCCTCACACATCTCCGTGGCGATGTCACTACATCTTCTGCCACAGCTGAAGCAAGCATTGAAGGCTGCCGGAGTTTATTGATGATTGTGTGGCAGGATTGTCTTCATGGCTGAATTGATCTATTACTGCGGAACTATGGATAGTGGTAAATCAACTCTTGCCCTGCAGACCGCTCATAACCACCAGAGTCGCGGACGTAGCGGAGTGATTTTTACTAATAAAGATCGAGCCGGAACTGGCGTTATCTCTTCACGCCTTGGACTTTCATCGCCGGCAATAGAGGTAAGTCCCGGTATGGATCTGCATAAACACGTAGTCGATCACCTATCTGCGGGAGATCGTATTGATTACATAATCTGCGATGAAGCTCAGTTTTATGAAAGGCAACAGATTGAGCAGTTAGCGAAAATCGTAGATGGTTTAGGAATAGATGTCTTTGCATTTGGAATTCTGACAGATTTCCAAACACTATTATTTCCTGGATCTGCACGATTGATTGAACTTGCCGATCGCGTTCAGGCATTACAGGTTGAGGCGTTGTGTTGGTGTGGTTCTCGCGCGACACATAATGCACGTACGCAAGGCGGAGTAATGGTTGTCGAAGGAGAGCAAGTAGTCGTTGGTGATGTGACACCTGGCTCTGAGATTGCTTATGAAGTTCTATGTCGACGACACCATATGCGCCACGTTACAGCGCGCGCTTCTCGCGCAGGCCACGTATCATTGCAACCTCTTCCATTTAAGGAGTAATGTTTTGAAGTCAAAAGGTTTAGCCGCATTGAGCCCCGGAGCACCACTAACTCCATTTGACTTCAACCGAAGAGATTTAGGTGCACAGGATGTTGCCGTAGAGATCGCATATGCGGGTATTTGCCACTCTGACATCCACCAGGTACGCGAAGAATGGGGATCAGCGATTTTTCCCATGGTACCAGGGCATGAAATTGCAGGCAGAGTCAATGCGATTGGTAGTTCAGTTTCAAAATTTGCGGTTGGTGACTTAATTGGCGTTGGAGTTTTTATTGATTCATGTCGAACCTGCGCAAGCTGCCAAAGTGGACTTCAACAATATTGTGTAGAGGGCATGACTGGTACTTACAACACGTACGAGAGAGATGGAACCACTATTGCTTTCGGCGGTTATTCAAATAACTTTGTCATCAACGAGGATTACGCGGTACATATTCCATCAACTCTTTCTTTAGAAGGCGTCGCCCCTTTGCTCTGTGCAGGCATCACGTTGTACTCCCCTTTACGTAAATGGGGTGTTAAACCTGGCATGAAAGTAGCGATTATGGGTCTGGGCGGACTAGGTCACATGGGAGTTAAATTCGCCAATGCAATGGGCGCGGAGGTCACAGTTTTTTCTCACTCATCTGAAAAAAAGGACGATGCAATTAGAATGGGAGCAAGTCACTTTGTCGTCACATCAGATATCGCCTCACTAAAGCCACTTCAGAAAAGCTTTGACTTAATTCTAAATACCGTAAGCGCCGAATTAGATATCAATGCTTATCTTGAACTTCTTAAACTTGATGGAACTCTTGTAGTGATTGGTCTTCCCGGCAAGCCATATGCGGTAAATGTCGGAAGCTTGTTAAACGGTCGCAGACGTATAGCCGGCTCAATGATCGGCGGGATTCCTGAGATGCAAGAGATGCTAGATTTTTGTGGTCAAAACAATATTGTCAGTGAAGTCGAAGTTATTGATGCCGCATATGTCGATACTGCATATCAGCGCACCGTTGATAGCGATGTTAAATATCGCTTCGTGATTGATGCTTCAACTATCTAAGCAAATGCATGAACGGTTAGCGCCAGTAAAGGTGCAATCGCCAAAGCAGGCAGTAAGTTTCCTACTGCTACATGTTTGATATTTAGAAGTCGCAAGCCGATACCAATAAGGAGCACGCCTCCAACAATTGTCATGGCATCAACTTGGTAGCCATCTAGAATCTCACCCAGCGCAAGACCTACGAGCGTCCAAAAACCCTGGTAAAGCCCAACCGGTAACGCTGCAACCGCGACTCCCCAACCTAACGACGAGGCGAAGGCCATAGCCGCAAAAAAATCGAGCGTACTTTTTAATATTAACTGATCTATGCCATTGGACATGCCATCACTAATGCTTCCGAGAATAGCTAGTGGTCCGATTGCAAAGAGCAATGAGGCAGTAACGAATCCTTCAACGAATGAACTTTCCGTTGAGGCCTTGAACTGCTTTCGAAGTTTTTCGCCGAGTTGGTCTAAGCGATTTTCTAGGCCAAGTGCTGATCCAATGAGCCCACCGAAGATGAGTGAACCAAGTACAACCAACAATGGCCACCCCGATGGCAATGAATTAACATAACGTGAAGACCACATGGGTATCAATGCAGAGGCGGCACCTAGAAGAGTAGTAAGACCCAAGACATCTGTTAGAAGGTTTCTTGTCTTTGAACTTAATCTATGTCCGACAAAAATTCCTAGCCCAGCTCCCCCAATGATTGCAATGACATTGATGAGTGTGCCTATGCCTGGAAACATTGTTTAAGAATAGCCTGACAGCATCTACGGCGCTGCATTAGACTTCCATAATGTCATCACATGCTTTTATGGAGTTTCTTCGTCCGCACCGCACAGTTCCAGTTACTCCATGGACTGCCACATCAAAATGGGATCTAGGTTTCACACGAGTATTGATTTTGTGGGTAGGTCTTTTCATTTTCGGTCTCGGTGACGCCTTCGTCATTCAGAGCAATATTGGAAATGCTCCTTGGTCTGTCTTAGCCCAAGGGGTTTCTAGAAATCTAGATATCACCATGGGGTGGTCAACTTTTGGAATTAGCGCTTTGGTGCTTTTAGGTTGGATCCCTCTTCGTGAAAAGCCTGGATTTGGGACTATTTCCAACATTGTTATCATCGCTGCAGCTATTGAAGTAGGCGTGACTTACATTCCACTGCAAGAGAACTATTTTGTTGGGATTCTTTACGCACTATTAGGGATTGGAATGGTCGGAGTCGCTTCTACTCTCTACATCACATGTGGTCTAGGACCTGGTCCGCGTGATGGGTTAATGACTGGAGTTCACTTCAAAACTGGGGTTCGAGTCGGCAGAGTCCGCTTGGCTATAGAAAGCCTGGCTTGTGTGCTTGGGTGGCTATTGGGTGGAACCATTGGCCTTGGGACCCTGCTTTTTGCACTCCTCATTGGCCAATCCGTAGCTATTGCCCTAGGTGTCGTGTCCCGACTTACGAGTAAGTAACAACTAGTCTAAGAGGACTCCCCCGGCGTGTGTCAGCCGTTTCTTGGCGCACGGGGTCGCAAACACCCCCGTTAACAAAATTAGAAAGGCGTTATTCATGCTGGATTCATTCTTTAAAATCACAGAACGCGGGTCTACCGTAGCTCGTGAAATACGTGGCGGAGTCGTCACATTCTTCACAATGGCCTACATCGTGGCACTTAACCCATTGATCATCGGACTTGCAAAAGATGGCGATGGAAAGTTTCTCGGTGGCGGGGATGCACCAAATCTAGCTGCCGTTGCAGCTATGACAGCGCTAATGGCTGGAATTCTCACAATTCTTATGGGAGTTGTTGGTAATTATCCACTGGCGTTAGCGACTGGACTTGGATTAAACACCTTTGTTGCAGTTGGAATTGCATCAAAAATGTCATGGGCAGATGCAATGGGTCTAGTAGTTATCGAAGGCTTGATTATTACTGTCCTCGTACTTACTGGCTTTAGAACTGCTGTCTTTAAGGCAGTACCTGCACAACTCAAGATCGCTGTCTCTGTTGGTATCGGTCTATTTATTGCCCTTATTGGTCTTGTCGATGCTGGCTTTGTTCGCAAAACCGGTTCTGGCCCAGTTCCAGTAACACTTGGTGATAATGGAACACTTGTGGGTTGGCCAATCGTGGTCTTTGCATTCGGCTTGTTCCTGATGATTATTTTGATGGTTAAAAAAGTTAAAGGAGCTCTTCTCATTGGAATCGCTTCAGCAACTATTCTAGCTATCGCCGTTGAGTCTGCCTTTAAAATTGGTCCTAACTTCGATGGAGCTACTGGCGCTGTCAATCCAAAGGGCTGGGGGCTCAATGTTCCCGCTGTACCTGGCGACATTGTCGGTAAGCCAGACTTCGGTCTTTTCGGACAGTTCAATCTTCTCGGATCATTTGATCGCATCTCATTGATCGCTGGAATTCTCTTTATTTTCACATTACTGCTCTCAGACTTCTTTGACACCGTAGGTACAGTTACGGCCATAGGCTACGAAGCTGATTTGATTGATAAAGATGGAAACATCCCAAACAACGATCGCATCCTTCTAGTTGACTCACTCGCTGCAGTTGCAGGTGGCGCTGGAAGCATCTCGTCAAATACAAGTTATATCGAATCTGCCGCCGGTGTTGGCGAAGGTGCGCGCACAGGTCTTGCATCAGTAGTTACTGGTGTTCTGTTCCTGCTAACCACTTTCCTCGCACCGCTTGTTGCAGTGATACCTTACGAGGCAGCCACACCAGCTCTTGTAATCGTGGGCTTCTTGATGATGACCCAGATCAAGAATATTGATTGGAATGATTATGGAATTGCGATTCCTTCATTCTTAACAATCATCCTGATGCCTTTTACTTACAACATCTCGGTTGGTATTGGTGCAGGTTTTGTTTCGCATGTTGTTATCCGATTGGTGCAAGGACGTCGCAAAGAAGTACATCCTTTGTTATTCCTAGTATCGATACTATTCATGGTTTACTTCTTGGCCTCTCCAATTAATGCCTGGATTGGTTAAACCCTAAGTTCGCAGTTAATAAGGCCCCGTAGAGTGATCTATGGGGCCTTATTTTTTTCACCATTGAATTGGTTGGCCCCCGAGTTTTATAAGTAATTCGTTGGTACGTGAAAATGGTTTTGATCCAAAGAATCCGCGATATGCCGATAGTGGGCTTGGGTGCGCAGAAGAGATTATTAAATCTTGACGAAAGTAAGGTGTAAGTTGCCCAGCATCCTTACCCCATAAAACAGCAACTACCGGCCTAGCTCCAAGGTGGCGGGCTACTTCATTTGTAATCTCTTGCCATCCAAAGTTTTTATGGGCGAGTGAGCTACCTACTCTTGTCGTTAAGTTTCTATTAAGTAGCATCACACCTTGGCGAGCCCAGGCAGAGAGATCTCCTTTATCGACCTGCGAAACAGCGATATCGTTGTGTAGCTCTTTGAAAATATTCTTAAGTGTTGCCGGTAGCGGCATATCATGCGACTCAACTGAAAATGCAAGGCCCTGAGCTTGCCCTGCTCCCGGATAAGGGTCTTGTCCCACAATCACTACTCGCGTATCGCTGATGGGTGATGCTAAGGCTCGAAAGATTTTGTGATATTCCGGTGTCGTATCCTCGAGTTGTAATCTCTCTTCAATACCTTCAATTTTTGGGCGCAATGAGTATAAAACAGACTGCCAATCAGTATGCAACTGCTCAAATAAAGACATATCAGTGTGCAGTGCGCGCGAAGAATCTACCTGACTGAGAACTCACCTCTATCGGTGTATCAAAAACAGCCGAGATATGCTCACTTGTAATTACTTGGGAAGCCGGACCAGAAACAGCAACAACTCCATTTTTCAATAACAGTGCATGGGTCGTGCCCACCGGTATCTCTTCAATGTGATGTGTCACTAAAACACTCGCTGGCGCGCTTGGATCTGCCGAATAACTCGCAAGTCTGCGAAGTAAGTCCTCTCTACCACCAACATCTAAACCACCTGCAGGCTCATCAAGTAAGAGAATCTCGGGATCTGTCATAAGAGCACGGGCTATCTGTACTCGCTTCCTCTCCCCTTCACTCAATGTTGCATACATTCGATCACCAAGCTCGCGAACTCCGAAAGTTGTTAGTAGCGCCAAGGCACGCGACTCATCCCAAAGATCGTAATCTTCATTCCAGCGACCAGAGACCGCATAGGCAGCAGTTACAACAACATCACGCACTTTCTCATCCAAAGGTATAGCTTGCGCATTTATTGCAGAACACACTCCGATGCGTGTACGTAGTTCGAAAAGATCAACGCTACCCATTGCTTTATCCAAGATTGTGACTGTCCCTGAAGTTGGAAAAATCTGTGTCCCAAGAATTTGCAGGAGCGTTGATTTGCCCGCTCCATTGGGGCCAAGAACCACCCAACGCTCCCCCAAGCTAATGGTGAAATTAATAGGACCCAAGATGGTTTTATCACCACGTCGCAGATGAACATCGCTTAACTGGGCAATAGATTGGGTGGCCATAGAGCAAAAAGATACTGCGAAATCCATCTTAATGCCGAGATTATGGCCATTGTTAAGTTGTGATTCGCGATAACCTTGCCTCATTATGGTTACTTCTAATGAAAAAGAGCAGTTCACTGGATTAATCCTCCTAAGCGGGGTCGATAAGCCAGGCATTACCGAGGCCTTATTTACTACGTTGGCCCCCTTTTCCATATCTGTCCTAGATATTGAACAAGTAGTAATCAGTAACCGTTTAATACTGACAGTTCTAATCTCCCTCAATCCAGCGCATGAGAAGGCAATCGAAAAAGACCTCATGGACTGTGCCAACGCACTGGATGTCGATATCGCCACACTCTTCGCACATACAAATATCTCCAGCATCACGGAAAAAAAAGGCTTACTTCATGTTGTGATCTTAAGTTCACAGTTAAAGCCTCAGGCCGTTGCTGCAGTTGCTGGCGTGATCTCTGGTGCAGGTGCAAATATCGAGCGAGTCACTAGGACAGCATCCACCCCCGTGACAGCGATCGAATTTATTGTCTCTGGCGCTGCACAAGAAGCTTTAAGTAGCGCTCTATCTCCATTAGCTGCCATAGAAGGCATTGATATTGCTGTCTCTCCCGGTGGACTCATGCGTTTTGCAAAAAAACTTGTTCAACTAGATGTAGATTCAACATTGATCACCCAGGAAGTTATCGAACTATTAGCGAATAAAGCTGGAGTCGCCCAAGAAGTAAAGACAATTACAGAGTCGGCAATGCGTGGTGAACTAGATTTTGAGCAGTCATTGCGCGCACGTGTGCTGCTACTTAAAGGGCTCCCTGAGTCAGTCATCAGCCAAGTACAGTCCGAGATAGTTCTAACCCCAGGGGCAAGAACGCTTATCCGTACTCTTCATCGACTAGGTCACAGCGTTTCTGTTGTTTCTGGTGGCTTTATTGATGTGATTACCCCATTAATTAAAGAGTTGGGAATAAATTACTATCGAGCCAATAAACTTGAGATAGTTAATGGGTTTCTAACAGGAGAGATCGAAGGGCCGGTTATCGACCGCGCGGCAAAAGCTCTTGCACTGCGAGAGTTTGCTGATTTGGAATCGGTAACGATGGCTCAGACTGTAGCAATCGGCGATGGTGCCAATGATTTAGACATGATTGCCGCTGCGGGTTTAGGAATTGCATTTAATGCTAAGCCTGCAGTTAAAGCCGCAGCAGATAGCACGGTTAGTGATCCTTATTTAGATTCTGTGCTTTATCTATTAGGCATTCCGCGCGAAGCAATCGAGGACGAGTAATACTTACAAGCGACAGGCGTGAATGTCGGTGACAAGTATTCCACGAGCCCCCAGGCTCCAGAGCTCATCCATCAGGCGATTTGTATCTTTGCGCAAGACCATAGCGCGCACTGCCACCCAGTCGGCTTTCTGAAGTGGCGAAATTGTCGGTGACTCTAACCCAGGTGTAATCGCACATGCAGCATCAACGCTTACTGACGGAACGTCATAGTCAAGTAGAACATATTGACGTGCAGTGACAACGCCTTGAAGACGTCTAATGAGAATTTCAAGATCAGCGGGAATGGTTACATCTTTGCGCGCGATAACAATCGCTTCACTAACAAGGATTGGTTCGCCGAATATCTTTAATCCAGCTTGTCGAAGAGTGTTACCGGTGCTAACAACATCAGCAATCACATCTGCAACACCTAAACGAACGCTGCTCTCGACTGCGCCATCTAAGCGCACTACATCTGCAGATATTCCTCTCTCTGACAAATATGTTGTGACTAACCCTGGATAAGCAGTGGCAACACGCTTGCCTGCAATATCTGAAAGAGTCCATTCGACGTCTACGGGTGAAGCAAAACGAAAAGTAGATGCACCAAAGTCCAATGAGAGAAGTTCGTTTGCGAGTGCTCCCGAATCTATGAGCAAATCTCTGCCAGTGATTCCAGCCTCAAGTTCGCCCGAGCCGACATATATTGCGATATCGCGAGGTCGAAGATAATAAAACTCAACACCGTTGTCGTTATCTACCAAGATGAGGTCTCGGCTATCTACTCGTTGTCGATATCCAGCCTCTTTCAAAATCTCAATCGAAGCATCGGCAAGAGAGCCTTTATTTGGAACCGCTACTCTTAACATTCTCACTCAACTCTCTTAGAGGTATCGGTAAATATCATCGGGAGTTAAACCCCGTGCCAACATCAATGTTTGAAGATGATAAATAAGCTGGCTAATCTCTTGCGATAGCGCCTCATCGGGTTCATGCTCAGCGGCTAACCAGACCTCACCGGCCTCTTCTAAAATCTTCTTTCCGATACTGTGAACACCAGCCTCGACGGCCGCTACGGTCCCTGATCCCTCTGGGCGATCTACCATCTTTGTTGCGAGTTCGACCCAAAGGGCATCAAAGGACTTCATGGCCACACTTTACTATGAATGACTAACTGCTTGCCCCTCATTAGTTTCGCGCTTGGAAATCTTAACCCAGGAGAAGAAACCCCACAGTACAAAGGGTAGGTAGATCGCATACAAAGTTCCGGTTGGGTAGTAACCATTGTTAAAGGCAAATGGAACTCCAACTAAATCAACGGCAATCCACACTAACCAGAACTCAACATAACCACGACTCATTCCAAAAGTTGCTAGAGCCGTGCCCGTGAAGATCCATGTATCCACTAATAGCCACGATCCACTCTCTCCCAGGGCTCTAAATATCTGCATGGACGCGAAATAAAAGAGGATTATCACTGGCACCAGAATTAACTTCTCCTTGCTAGTAGTCCATCGAGGCGACACTGGCGGACGTGTGCCACCAGTTGACTTTCGATGATGCGACCAACGAATCCAGCCATAGACACTTACGATGATAAGCAAGAGATTTCGACTGGCCTGTCCATAAAAGTTGGCCGATGGTTGATCTGCATATGCAAACACTGCGCCAAGGAAAACGGTGAAAAGTAATCCATCGCCAAGAATTCCAATTGGCCATGCAGATACTTTTCTTCTGGCACCTAAGATTGCACTTGAAAGACCTAAAATCCCACCCATTAACTCTCTTACGGCGATGGATTTACTTCCAAAGTTAATATTTGTTTCAAATAACCACGTAATGATATTCACTGTTGAACCTTCCTAGGATAAAAGCTCCAGGAAGCAACACAACAACTACATGCACTCTGCATGTAGTTGTATGTCCCTTTATCCAGACTTTAACTGTCGGTTTTGGAGTTACACCAAATCAACCGCCCACTGGATGTGAACGGGTCGCGGACTTTACCGCCGGTTCGGAATTATCACCGACCCCCGGAACAACGTGGTTGCTAGTCTGCCACAGCCATCGCTAAATTTCTTAATGAAACAATCATCGAGGCAGGATCTGCTGCTCCAAACACGGCGCTACCAGCAACAAAAACATCAGCGCCAGCCTCAGCCGCCTCTGTGATGGTACTCAGTGATACTCCTCCATCGACTTGCAACCAGATAGGTCGGTCTCCGATGATGGCTCGAGTCCGCCGAACTTTCTCCATCATCTCATGCATAAAACTCTGACCTCCAAAGCCAGGTTCGACAGTCATGATCAAGAACATATCGACCTCATCAAGCAGATCTGCGTAACCTTCAATATCGGTGCCAGGCTTGATTCCAAGACCTGCACGTGCACCAGCCCTTCGAATCGCACGAAGGGTTGAAGGGATATTAGTTGTCGCCTCTGCATGTATGGTCACGCTGGCGCATCCTGCCTCTGCATATGCCGGTGCAATAAGATCGACATCTGCAACCATTAAATGCGCATCGACTGGAATCGGGCAGGAGTTGATTATCTGACTAGCGCGATCGAAATCAAAAGTAAAATTAGGGACAAAGAGATTGTCCATAACATCTAAATGAATCAAATCCGACTGCGATGAGATACGCGCAATCTCAGAATCTAACTGTGAAAAATCTGCATTTAGGATGCTTGGTGTAATACGTATCTGACGACTCATATGCACACCTTAACTTTTCTTGCGTAAAAGCGAGAGAAACATCGCATCAGTGCCGTGTCTGTGTGTCCATAAAGACATCGAGCCTGCTCGCACAGCATCATTGAGATTGGGTGGCAGGTACTGGCTTATATCCATCAGCTCCATTTCGGGATACTTTTTAAGAATGTCGCTGACTTGAACACTCGTCTCTGCTAGATGAGGAGAGCACGTGGCATAACCAAGAACTCCTCCAGGATTGAGTACGCCAATTGCCGCACTAATTAATTCACGTTGGAGCTGTGTGAGTTCACGCAAATCCTTGATAGTGCGGCGCCATCGAACCTCAGGGCGCCTGCGCAAGGCTCCTAAACCTGTACACGGCGCATCGATTAAGATCGCGTCGAAACTCTCTGCGTGATGTGCAACCTCTCGCCCATCTCCAGTCCATACTCGTGCGCCATGCACAACTCGACGGACCAAATCAGAGCGTGGAGTTGAGATCTCATTTGCGGTGAAAACGATGTCTCGTGTTTTTGCAATCGCCGATAACAAAGCCGCCTTGCCACCTGGACCAGCACAGAGATCTAGCCACGTTTTCCCGCCAGCGGCCGATGAAAAGACGCTAGCAACTAATTGCGAACCTTCATCTTGTACCCCTGCCAATCTGTGGCGAATTAACTCTAAATCACCGGGATTGCCCTTCCATCGAGCACCAAATTGTGAGTAGGAAGTTGCCTCTCCACCAAGTTCTACTAACTCTTGCCTCAATGAGTAGCCAGGCCAAGAAACGAGAGTAGGAAGGGCAGGAATATTGTTGACTACTAAGGCCGCCTCTACCTGATCCCAATCTTTGAGCAGATCAAAGTAGGCAGAGACGATCCATTCGGGATGTGAATATTGAATGGACAATCGAAGAACAGGATCAGCAATCGCATGCAGAGGAGCGAACCACTCTTCAATAGATTTGCGTGTGACGCTTCGCAAAAGAGCATTTACAAAACTTGCCTTTGACTCTCCCACTCGCTTACGTGCCACTTCAACTGTTGCAGAAACGGATGCGTGATCAGGGATTCGCATCTCGTGGATTTGATGTAGGCCTAGACGCGCTATATCGACGATGCCGGGATCAACCTCACTCCAAGGGCGATCACTTACCTGAGATAAAATCCAGTCGTGTTTTCCCTGCATTCGTAAAGTTCCATAGACAAGTTCGGTTACTAAACTTCTATCTCGTTCATCTAATGAACTCGACGATAAAGCCTGTGGCAAGAGCAAGTTTGAATATCCATCATTTCTGTTGACCTCTGTAATTAAATCAAAGGCCAGCAACCGTGATGCATCAGGTCGTGGAGCTTTAAAGGTGTTTCGACGCGGCTCAACCAAAGCAAGCACCTTGCGTCAATCTAGCCCCACGTGCCCAATCCAGGGCTGACATTTCTCTCTTGCCCGCAGGAACAACTGATGTAATCTGTAAACTTGCGCTATCTCCACAGCCAACATGTACCTGCGAATCCAAAACTTGTATCCGCCCTGGAGGTAGCAAGACATCAATACTCTGCGCGCGTGTAATCTTGAAAACTCCACCATTCCACATGGTCCACGCCCCTGGTGCTGGAAAGAATGCTTTTATTTTCGCTTCAATAGTGGTGGACGGTTGGCTCCAATTAATCTGCGCCTCTGCCTTAGATATTTTATTGGCCTTCGACGCCGAACCCGTTTGCGCTCTCGCTGATGTACCGACTGCGATTGCAGTTAGTGCCTTGCCTATGACCGTAGGTCCCATTTTTGCCAATACCGTGAGAAGTTCACCCGCCCTCCACGTCGGATCGATCTCAATCTGTGCACTGCTGTAAATGGGGCCGGTATCCATACCCTTATCCAGAGCAAATACCGTTACACCTGTAATTCTCTCCCTATTTTCTAAAGCTCTCTGCACTGGAGCAGCTCCCCTATAGGCTGGCAGAAGTGAGAAATGGAGATTGATAAATCCGTATTTGGGACGCCTTAAAATCTCCAGTGGTATCAGAACGCCATAACCAATCGTTATCACCAGATCAAGATCGTCGATTACTCCAACTAGTTCATCGGCGGATTGTGGGCGCAGTAATGCAATCTGATGGGCGATGGCCCAATTGCTCACGGCCGAAGACGTTAGTTCGCGACCTCGTCCTGCCGGTCGATCAGGTCGAGAGATCACAAGTACTACTTCATGCTCAGATTGAAGAAGCCAATCAAGCGTAGGTATAGCTACATCTGGAGTAGCTGCTACTCCAATCCGCATTAGGAGTTACGTCCGAAAATACTGTGTGGAGATTGTTTTATGACGAGATTATTTTCTGCAGCATTGAACCAGTCGGACTCGCGTATCTGTTTCATCGCAATTTTACGATCTGAAGTGCTGAGACGATCGATAAACAAAACGCCATCAAGATGGTCAGTTTCATGTTGTAATGCACGCGCCAAAAGCTCTGTACCTTCAACTTCTATTGGCTCACCAAACATATTAAACCCACGCGCAACTGCTCGAATCGATCTAGGCGTGGGATACGTTAAATCCGGAAAAGATAAGCAACCCTCATCCTCAGTCTCAATGTCCCCACTTAAATCCAAAGTTGGGTTGATTAAATGACCCAGAACGTCATCTACATGCCATACGAATGCTCGCAGCGATACTCCAATTTGTGGCGCAGCTAATCCCGCTCCAGGTGCATCGAGCATTGTCTCGGTCAAATCAGCGATTAACGTGCGTAACTCTTTATCAAAATCTACAACTGGAAGTGCAGGTGTAATCAAGACCGGATCACCAAAATGTCTTATCTCCTGCATACTCATCTGTGAATCCTATCAAAAAGTTAAAGCGTATAAGGATCAATTCTTAAAGCCAGATACTCCTTTTGTGCCACGCTACGGCGGCGCTGAAGTTCGTGCATAAAACCTGTCACCACTGATGCATCCTGTTTCGGACAGTAAAGAACTATCTTTGCCTTGGATTTTCCCATATCTAACGGTCCAAATAACCTCACACTCGATGGAATCCGATTCTCCTCTATTGCTTTTTGGATGCCGCGGGCGATTAATGAAAACTCCTGTGTAGGGCCAGTAACGACAAAGCTTGTCACGAACGGCGGCAACGGAATCTCTAATCGCTCTTCAAGCTCTCGTTGAATCATCAGAGATGGGTTCCATCTCATCAGGCTAGAAACTATGGGGTGAGAATCATCGATGCATAGCAAAACTGCGCCACCAACGCCCGTCATTGCCGCAGTCTCAAAAAAGAGTTCGCGAGCTCGTTCCTGGGCACGCAAATCAGGATGAGAGAATAACTTGATACCCTCGAGGATAACTACTGCACAATATCCGCCAGTTACCTTTGGGACTGCACCAGGAGTTGCTAAAACAATCGATGATTTTCTCTCAACTTGCCTTTTAATCACATCACCATAAGAGAGAATTATGGGAGCTTGCGGAAAGGCACGTGAAATCTCTTCTGCTGCACGCTCGATTCCTCGGCCTGCCAAGTATTTTTTATCGTGGTTACACCACGTGCATCGCCAATCAGGAAACTGCGACAAGCAAATTGAACAACTTGCATCTGCGCCTTTGGATCCGACAACGAGACGGGCGCCACAAGTGCAAGTTGCGATATTTTTGCAGTGCGCACATAAAAGTGCATTGCCATACCCCTTGCGCGCTACAACAAAAAGAACAGGGCCCTGCGCGAGAGCCTTTCTAATATCTGTAAAAATCCGCCCAGGTAGTAATGTTCCATCATCGGATGCGAATGCCTTTACTGTGAGCCTGGCAGGTTGAGTTAAGAATTTAATTTTCTTTTCCTCGATCAGCACCGAGGTTTCAAGTGTTGGGACATAACCACACAAATACAGCTGAAACTCTTCAATCTCTTTTCGTTCGAGTAAAACATCACGTACATTCCACCCCGGATTGCGTATTTCATATAGTTCATGAGAGGACTCTTTATAGACAATTACTGTGGCAAGTTTGCCCACGGGAGTAAATACGGCTCCACGCGCTCCGATTACTAGCACACCATCTGCAGACATCGCCTTGAGAAAGTTTGAGTACCTCTGTGCTCTAGCTAGCGAGCTATCAAGGCGTATGCATTCGACACCTAACCTTTTTGCAGATTGTGAAATCTCATCTATGTCACTTTCATCTGGTGCTATTACCAGGACCGAACCATGTGTCAGAGCCTCGCGAGCTAAAGTAACTATCTGTTCACTGGGATCTAGATGAGGGATAAAGGCAATGAAGCTCGTTCCTGTAGGTTGATTAGCAGATGCATCCTGAGATGGAATTGAGAATGATAAACCCTTATCAACGCTTGCCACTCTTGATGGGATGGCGCTTCGAATTATGTCGAAGGGACTACTTCCCCACTTTTTTGCAACTCTTTCAATCAATGCAAGAGAGCCTTTGGTTGCAACAGGATATATAGATAACACCTTCGAAATAGATTTGATAGCTCCTGAAACTGCTGCAACTTCCACTCGCTCTAGAACGATTGCCTCAACTTCTCTTCCGTTAAATGGAACTTGAACTCGAACACCAGTATTGACCTGCGCAGTGAACTGCTCGGGAACACTGTAGTCATACGTGCCATCGAGATGAAATACTCCAGTATCGACCCAGACTCTGGCGAAAGGTAGATTAAGGGCGACAGAGTGAGTACGAGCAATTACCTGCGACTTTAAACGCAAGCGTCCCTGCGTCTGCATGTACTACTTGATAGCGCTTTGAAGTGCGCTGACGCGGTCTGTGCGCTCCCAGGCGAACTGCGGAAGTTCGCGGCCAAAATGGCCATAAGCACTCGTTAACTTGTAAATAGGTCGCAGAAGATCTAAGTCACGGATAATCGCAGCAGGTCGCAGATCGAATGTTGTCAGAACAGCATCTTGAATCTGAGATACAGGCACAGTTTCGGTTCCAAAGGTCTCGACAAAAAGACCAACTGGCTGAGCTTTTCCAATTGCATATGCGACCTGCACTTCACACCTGCGTGCTAATCCAGCTGCAACAACGTTTTTTGCAACCCAACGCATCGCATAAGCCGCCGATCGATCGACCTTTGAAGGATCCTTACCGCTAAATGCTCCTCCACCATGTCGTGCCATTCCACCGTATGTGTCAACGATAATTTTTCTTCCAGTCAACCCAGCATCACCCATTGGTCCACCGATCACGAATCGACCAGTCGGATTAATTAAAACCTTCAAATCGTTGCGAGGCAGATCGATCATTGCCAAAATCGGCTCGATCACAAACTCGGTGACCTCTGGAGTTAATCTCTTTACAACGTCAACATCTTCAGAGTGTTGGCTGGAGATGACAACTGTATTGAGTGCGATGGCTCGATCACCATCATATTCAATAGTTACCTGTGTTTTTCCATCTGGACGTAAGTAATCGAGTTGACCTGATTTGCGCACTGTAGAAAGTTGCTGCGCAAGAGCATGGGCTAACCAAATTGGCAGTGGCATTAACTCTTTAGTGTCATCACAGGCATAACCAAACATGAGGCCTTGATCCCCCGCGCCCTGCAAATCTAGTGGATCTGCACCTGCTGCAACTCGATGCTCATATGCATCATCAACGCCTTGGGCGATATCTTGCGATTGTTGACCGATTGATATCGATACACCACAGCTATTTCCATCGAATCCCTTTGCCGATGAGTCATAACCAATATTCAAAACAGTATCGCGCACGATGGTATTTACATCGGCATATCCATTTGTAGTGACTTCACCAGCGACATGCACCTGGCCTGTAGTAATCAAAGTCTCTACTGCAACGCGACTCTTGATATCTTGGGCAAGAAGTGAGTCAAGAACTGCATCAGAGATAGCATCTGCAATCTTATCTGGGTGGCCCTCTGTGACAGACTCTGATGTAAATAAACGCTTTGACATATATTTAACCTAACTGCCTAACGGCGTGATCAAGGAGAATGTTTGCTAGAGCGTCTTTGGAGACTTCCTTGAGCGCTATATCCGAATGCGTACGTGTAAGAATCATACCCTGCGTACTATCTTTTCCGAAGATTGCACCGTTGCTAACATCGTTGACATAGATAATGTCCAGTCCCTTTGCTAGCAACTTGGAGCGTGCAGACTCAACCAGATCACTTGTTTCAGCGGCAAAGCCAATCATGATTTGATCTTTCTTCAACGTGCCTAACCCCGCCAGTAAGTCAGGATTCTCCTGCAACTGAATCGAGGTTAAATTCGATTTCTTTATCTTGCCAGTTGATTGTTGCACTGGTCGTGCATCAGCTACCGCAGCGCACATAATCAGGACATCACATGCTGCAAACTCTTTGTTTAGCACATCGCCCATCTCGAGGGCTGTTTGAACAGGAGTTATAGAGACATCACCCAACCCCGAAGTATCCATATGTGCCGCGATTAAATGTACGGTCGCGCCTCGGCGCAGCGCAGCTAATGCCAAAGCGCGCGCTTGCTTTCCAGAAGAACTATTGCCTATGAATCGAACAGGGTCGATGGGCTCGCGAGTTCCCCCACCGGTTATGAGCAGTCGCTTTCCTTTTAAATCTTGGAGGTTTCCAGTTATTGCATCAAATGATTCAATGATCGCAGAGGTTTCTGGAAACCTACCCTGACCAGAGTCAGAGCCGGTGAGCCGACCCGTATCTGGCTCCATGACAATAAATCCTCTAGCGCGCAGCGTCGCTACATTATCTACTGTCGCAGCGTTATTCCACATCTTTGGATGCATAGCGGGAACGATAAGTTTTGGTACATCACTTGCGAGAATCAGAGCGCTCAGGAGATCATCGGCACGACCATGGGCAATACGGGCAATTAAATCTGCAGTTGCCGGTGCAATCAGAAAAAAATCGGTGTTATCGGCCATTGAAATATGGGGTACTTCATCTACGTTTTGCCACACTTGTGTCTTTACCGGTCGGCCTGAAAGTGCCTCCCACGTCGCACTGCCTACGAAATTAAGCGAGGATGGGGTGGGAACAACGGTTACACAATATCCTCGCTCTTGGAGTCTGCGCAGAACATCACATGATTTGTAGGCCGCGATTCCCGCACCAATTCCAAGGACAACCTCTCGAGTTGTAGAAGACATTGGTGAAGACTGGCTAATTAAGCCGTAGGTTCGAGGTTTTCAATCGTGAGAAGACCTTCATTAATCTCGCGAAGTGCGATTGATAGTGGCTTCTCGTGCACATGTGTCTCTACTAGTGGACCAACATA